>NZ_JBLFEQ010000013.1:0-83498 GCF_047345125.1 Maribacter spongiae
TTGTGAAGATAAAGTGGTAACATCGGGCGGGGCCCGACAATTGGCACTTGAACTGGATATGGAACATATTGCCCCGGCGGACAACGACATTGTCATTCTGCATGCAAGGGTGCTCGATCAATACGGGAATATGATCCATGATGCCAATGATGAGGTCAATTTTTCCGTTATGTCGGGCAATGCAGAGCTTATAGGTGAAAATCCTGTAAAGGCAAAAGCGGGAATTGCATCGATTATACTTAGAATAAAAAATGTATCCGAAGATATTTTGCTGGAAGCATCTGCAATAGGATTAAAAAACACCCAAATAAAAATAACAAGTACCGATTTCGAACGATAATCAAGGTTTTTTGCTTAAAGGTATTAGTTTGATCAAATCTAAATTGATTTCAAACAACTGACCAACATATTCCGATACTAATCGAATATTGCTACGAGAATATGTTATATGACACCATCCTATCCAATTTTAATGACGGACTGAATGAAATACATAACAATGCCAGAACATACATAGAATAGTCGGACCAGGGATATGTAACTTTGTGAAAAGACCCTGAATATTTTAAGAAAGCGTCTAGAATCGGATGGCTCCCATCTTCTTTAAATCAAATATTCGGAAAGTCCATAATGGGCAATCATTAAAGTTTATATATATGAAACACGTATAATACTCATATTGTTGGCACATTCAATTTCAATACGTGTACAACGACCCCTGGACACCATTATGCCAATGACCAAAAATGTGGCCCTGTTCTTTCCAAACTCTATACGTCAAGGGATTACCGGGGCAGACCATATTGTGTTTACCTACAACAGGGAGAAATAACAACACTTTGAATTGTTGCAGACAAAACCGGGGGAGGAAAACAATCTATTGACCGTGACCAATAACGGACAGGTCTATCCCTATATTTTGAAGTATGCAAAGCAACTACCAAAACCGAACTACTTCATTCCCGAAGAAAACGGTATCGGTAACGAACGACCTAAAAAGATAGGGCAAAAACCAACTGTTCAAATACGGGATACAAGTAAGACCGCATATTTTCAAAAATTCAGTGCGTATTTATTGAAATCCAATTACGAAAGTATGGCCACAAAAGGAAAGAAAGGGGTCAGGCTACAACTTCAAAAGATGGTCTATAATACCTCGGAAGTTTATTTGGTACTGGAAATCAAAAACAGTTCCGGAATCGATTTTGAGATTGATTATCTCAATATTTATAGGACCAACGGAAACAAGAAACGTAAAGCTTCTTTTCAAAGATTAGGACAAAATGTGATACATCAATTTAAAATGCCCAACCAAGTTAAGGTTGGAGAGAAAAACGTTTTGTGTATGTGCCTTCAAAGTTTGTGATGGGAGATAATGAAAAGTTGGAGATTGAGTTGAAGAGGAGTAGGAAGGCGGTTTTATAAAAATAAGTTTTTACGTACAAAAAAGGATTCCAATTGAGATTCTTTTATTATATTTAAAGTCTTCCCCCCCTATAAAGATTTCATTTAACTAAACAATTCCTGATAAGGAAGGTGTACTAGTTGAAGGAATAGATTTAAAATTAAAAAACCATGTACAGTAAGTTAGCCAATATTCCTGTAGCAAGATCGTTAATTCATCTTGGTGAGATAAAAGAGGATACAGATTTACCGCTTACGCAGTTAGGAACTACATTTACCATGGCACAACAGGCATGTTGGGTGAGCTTGGATCATTTTGCCATTGGACGTTGGGATGGTAGCATAAGTATTTTCAATAAAACGGATTCCACCACATTAGGCCCTGTTATCTCTATAGCTGTATCAGCCCCGGCCGATCAGGGAATTCAGATGCTCGATTGGGTTGCGGAAAATACTTTTATCTCCTCTAATGATGCTTCTTCGATGGTCGTTTGGAAATCTCCATCTGGTACATTTGAAGACCTTATAACCCTACAAACTGTTCAATACAATTCATCGTATGGTATTGCCAATTGTTCCACGGTACAAAACATTGGTAAAACCCTATACCTTATTACAGGTCATGAGAACGGCTTTTTATTAATATGGAACGCAAATATAGATGGGACCAATATTAGCTTAATAAGAGCTGTTGATTTAACAAGTTCAAAACCGGTCAACCCATGGGGTTTACAGAATATAAGGGGAGTTGATTGGTTTATAAGTAATGATCAAAATATTCAAGTTGTAACAGGTTCCGAAAATGGAGAGATTTGTGTTGTAGACGTGCCAAGCGGTAATATATTGTCAAGAACCTTGTTTAACCCTTCGGCCCAAAGAGGTATAAATGCAATTAGTGTTGTTGGGCAAAACCTTTTGGTAGCCAATTGTTCAGTAGGAAAAGCCGATAAAAATCTTTGGTATTATTGGATCGATGGTAATGATTGGAAAGTAACCCTACGAGATTCATTAAACCTAATAGTAGATAATTCACGTCCCCAAGTATTTAATTTTGATGTTGTATGGGCATTTTATTCTGGTGGGATATGTTTTTTTTCCGCAACAGAAGAAGGAGAACTTTGGATGGGCACAACTACTACGAATAACACTTTATCTATTCTAGGAAATGAAAAAGTTGCAGTGGCAGATCTCGGTGCCTCTCTAGCGGCAGGAATAGGTTCCATAGTATATGCTGCTTATAATGTCACGGGTTTTAAAACTTATGATAACACCAAGAAACATAAAGGAAACCCTAACCGCATAGATAGCTTAATTACTTAAAATGAAATTCAACAAACAATAAAAACAGCTAAACTTTCTAAACTAGAATCTAAAAATAATAGATATGGGCAATCAACTAAAAGTAACCTCATGGAATGTTAAATGGTTAGACAAATTGTTTGATAATATTGATAGTAAGAAGCAAAAGCGAATAGATGCCATAAAACAGGAAATATTAGATATTGATGCAGATGTTCTTTGTATTCTTGAAGGTTTTAAGGGAGAAGTTAAAATCGATAGTTTTTGTGCAGATACTTTAGGAGGTAAGTATGTTGCGATAAAGGCCTTGGCAAATGATTATAAAATACAGGGTAGGCAGTGGATTTGGTTTTTGGTCAAACCTGAATTACAGCATAGTGCATCATTATTACCGACTAAAATTTACGATGAATTCTCAAGTGCCAGTTGGGATGTTAATTATTGGGGTGATTTCGAGACCTCAAGACATAGGCACTATAGACATCCTCAAGTTTTAATATTGGAGTGGCACGGTGTCAGACTAGAACTGATAGGGCTGCACACAAAAAGTAAATTTGTACAAAGCGGTAAAAGTGATTGGAATGCAGGTGGTGAAAGGCAGAAAACCTTTATAAAAAATGCAATTAAAGCAAGAATTAAGATGACTACGGAAGTGGCCAATGTTAGAGCTTATATCAACACAAAATTTGAACAAGTATCCGACCCGGCCATAATGGTTATGGGAGATTTAAATGATGGGCCTGGCAAAGAGTTTTTCGAAAAACAATACATCTTTTTTGACCTATTGTCAAATCTTCAAGGAAATGTATTTGAGGCCGAGAGATTCTTGAACCATGCGTTATTTGATTTTGAAGATAACTTAAGATGGAGTGTTCATTTTGAAGATTTCATCGACCCAAATCGAGACCCTAAAATATTACTTGATCATATTTTGTTTACCCAAAGCTTGGTCAATGATTCTTTACCTATAGTGATCGAGAGTAAATCCGGTTTTATAGAACATGAAATCCATGATTTGATAAATGCCAGTAACCCAAAATACGCCAGTACAAGTGATCATAAACCTGTATCCGTAGTAATAGCAAAAAAAGCTTGATAGAACTACTAAAAAAATCAGGTTGGTTTTAAGGAAAGCATACAAAATGGTGAGAAGAAACGTTTTGTCTATGTGCTGACCAAATTTGTGCTTGGGGATGATGAGAGATTACAGATTGAATTGAAGGAGTTGAAAGGGGGTAGAAGAGTGCTGCTAAATTATTAATGATTAGGGGAATGGTTATTTACAGATTGGCCTAATTTTTGTATTTTTGAATTTAAATAATATGTCATGAGCAATAAAGACTTGAAAGAACTACAGGAGTTGGCGGAAGACTTAAAAAATGAAGTTACCGTCAAGATTGCTATGGAATCGTTAATTTCCGCAGGCATATTAAATTCCGAAGGTGAACATACCGATAACTACGAATCACTTGAAGAAATAATAGTGAATGATTCGGAATAGATGTATTCCACCAAAAATAATCTTTTAATTGGTTTTCACGGATGTGATGAATCAATTAGAGATGCCCTTCTTACAAGACCCCATTATATACATAAAAGCGAAAGACCTTTTGATTGGCTCGGGCATGGGGTTTATTTTTGGGAAAATAACTACGATAGGGCATTAGCTTGGGCCAAGGATAAGGCACGTAGGGGAGAGATAAAAAAACCTTCGGTCATTGGTGCGGTGATTTCATTAAAGCATTGCTTTGATTTACTTGATAATCAATTTATAGATGCACTTGTGACTTATTATAACCTAATGGTCGAATATTATAATACCATTGGCAAGAATATTCCAGAGAATAAAGATGCGAAATTCGATAAATTCAAGGATAAGTTAATTCGGGAATTGGATTGCGCTGTTTTGGAATTCATGCATCAAAAAATAAGTGAAAAGATAGAAAAGGATGTTAGGGAAAATGGGTTTAGTACTTTTAAAAATTTTGACTCCGTTCGAGGAGTATTTACCGAAGGCGGCCCTGCTTTTGAAGGTGCCGGGATACAAAAAAAGAGTCATATACAGATTTGTATCCGAAACCCTAATTGTATAAAAGGTTTTTTTCTGCCTAGGAAGGAGATTGAATTTCAATAGGACAGTCGATTTTAGAATTGAAATCCGGTTTATTTTGGAAAAGATATCTGAATTGTATCCAATGAGTCCCAAATAATACTTGATTTTATTAATGAAATAAAATCAGAGCAAAAGTTACCTATTCGGTTACCTGTTTTGAAAAAAAAATCAAAGTAACTTATTAATAGTATAGGATGTGGTAGTTAATCCTGCCACCCCCGACTTTTTAACAAATCAATTAGTAATAAAAACTTGATAATCGTATGATTATCAAGTGTATAGCTTCAAACAAATGTGGACAACTTTTCTGAGAGTTGATCAGGAGGATTATCAGTTTTATTAATCCAATCACTAGGGCTGGCCCTAGTGATCAAAATTTCAGGAAATGGACAGAAAGACCAAGAGAGAAGCAACTCAAAAAACTGAGAGTTTTATCAAGGAAGTCAAACGACGGACCAGACCCCGGTTTTCGACGGAAGAGAAGAACCTGGCCCCGGCCGATGTGTATTTTGGAAGAGACGAACAAACCACCCGAAGAAGAGAAAGGATCAAACGTAAAACAATGGCCCTTGGAAGAAATTGTTATCAACGATCAAAGCAGTTAAATTAAACCTTATCCCTCCAATTGTAAATCAGGATGTTTGTCTAAATTCGTTTGGATACATACACCTCTTTAATCTAAAGGATAGAACCATCAATTTAGAAGAAGTTATTGCCAGACCATATAATCTCACTGGGGAAATCGATTTTGATATTAAAAAGCCTGGACTTAAACCCGGTGTTACTTCATCGTCATTAGGTCTGTCCAATGCAGATGTAAAAATCATGGGCCAAAGTGAAAGATTGCTCCTTGAAGCAGATAAGAGGAGATTTTACCACACAAGGCTTTCGATATGTTTTTAAATGCCTGTTTGGTACGAACCCTGTTCCATTAGATGAACCAAATACATAATCAAGCTAAAATTGGGAGGAGGTCAATAACGATGTTGTATGAATTTAGCGCTGTCCTAAAAAAGGCTAGGCTACAATACAACCAAATACCGAATCAAAAACAAAGAATGACAATAATTTACCGGAACACTGTTCAATATAAAAAAAGCGCAGATCAGTATCTGCGCTTTTTCCATAATTTTATGAATAATGCTAAGCAATCGCCGGCTCCGATTTATGCATACTAACCACAAATAACACGGCAATACCGTTGACCCAATAGTAATAGGCATCCAATCCTTTAAAAGAAAAAATAAAAGGAACAATAATAAACACGATTGCCACTAAAAAATCAACGATCAAATGAAACTTATAAGGTATTACGCGTAATACCCCCAAGTGATGGTCCGTTAATAAGGTTAAAATAAATGCCGCAACCCCGGTAGCTACGGAAACCTGTAAGGCCAATGGATTGGAACTGCCCAATCCCAAAATAAAAGGAAGTGCTATTAATGCAATAGCTACAGGATAATCTAAAAATGCATGTATTCTTTTCGTTACAAATTTCATGATTACAAATTTTAAATGATTAAAGTTTTATTTGTTTTGTATTATTTTTCCCGAGATTATTTGGAATCGGTCATTTTATGAAACGGTATTCAATATGAATAAACGATATGATCGTCCTTTATATTATATATGCCAATTCATTAATTTTCAATACCTAACAATACCTAGGAATATATTTACATTACAAACTTAGGCATGAAGGCCAAAACTTAACGTATAAAAAAAACGCAGAAAATTGTACTTTTTATTTTTTGAAAATGGAGGGTGCGACACCGGTGTGTTGTGCGAAAAATTTGGAAAAATTATTGGGTTCCTCAAACCCTAATGAAAAGGCAACTTCTTTAACAATTTCGCCCTGTTGAAGCATTGTCTTGGCAGAATCTATTAGTTGTGCGCGAATTAATTCGCCCAACGTAACGTTCATTCTTTCCTTTACTTTTTTGGAGAGTGCCTTTACCGAAATATTCATCTTATCGGCATAAAAGGCAAGTTTATGCTCATCTTTATGGAAAAGTTGAATGAGTTCAATAAGGTCCTGGGTAAAACGATCCCTGTTTCCGTAATCAAAATTGTCCCTAAAGTTCTTAGGGGTCTGACCGAGCTTGTTCTTGAAAACACGGTTAAAATAAGCAGGGTCCTTAAACCCTTTTTCAAAAGCTATTTCCTGTATACTCTTATCCGTAAAGGCGAGTTCCTTTTGGCTTTCCATCAACTGTTTACCGGCTACCATTTTTTGAATGGAAATACCCAATTTATCCTTTAACAGCCCTTGAATGTTATAATGGGTAGAATGGATCAAATGGTCTTTTAAATGACCTATATTAATGTGACCGGAAAATTCCTTGTCTATAATCTCCTTAACATCAAAGATAATCCCGTATTCCTCCTTATTCGCGCTGAACGGGTTTTGCCAATACCATTGATCTATGGAGGTATCGATCAATTTGTCCATATTGGTATTGAATACGGTTTTCCCCAAAAACGATCTACAGTCCTCACATTCGCTATAGTTAATATATCCTAGAGAGACCAGATGTTTAAAGAGGATTCTTACATCTTTGGATTTAAATAGGATTTCATCTGGAAAAGTAATAAAGCGAACCAAAAAGTCCTCTGAGAGGAATTTTATATACTGTCCTTTTTCCAAATAAATAATCTTGTCGTCCCAGTCCGAATACGTTTTGAAATCCACCTGAATGGTACCTGAACCTTTAAGGATATGTACCAAGGTGTATTGGTTGATAAAATAAACCTTGTCCAGTTCGGCGTAAAATTTTCTGACGGTCGTGCTTTCCATTTTCACTAATGGTGGTGAACACAAAATTAGTAAATCCCTGAATCTTATGTAGCGCGGATAGATTTTATTTGTTGAATGCCTATGGTGTCCAATAGAGCAACGAGCCTTGCCATGCTCTCCCGCCAAACGGAAAATAATTTCATTTTTATCCGTGATTGCACCTGCGTATCCTCTGTTTCGTACTCAAAAAACACTTCCAATTTTAGTTGTGTCCGATCGTTGCTATCTTTAAAAAGGGTAATGTAAAAAGAAAAATCGCTCAGGTTTTCAATGTCCTGTGTACGTTCCGCATATATATAGGCGTCGTCCATTGCGACCGTCGATAAGGTTTCAACTTTATATACTTCAGATCCGGATACGCAATTGTGTACGGTGCCTCCTCTGTTGACCCTAAATTCATCATAGATCAAATCGTCGATCAACTTATACCATTTGGTACGATGTTCAAAACTTGAAATTATTTTATAGGTATTTAAAATATCCAGATTTGTATACTCATTAAGTAATAGCTTTGGTTCTCCCGCCGGTTTGCTCGGGATTCTCATATGCAAACCTTTTTTCTCGGTATTTATCCCGGAATAATCATCAAAAAAATAAGTGAAGGAACCAAAATCATAACGATCCCTACCTTTTTTAAAAGATGGATAGTCTCTTTGCATATCAACCTCATAGAAATCAACGGTGTTGGAAGTAACTAGGAGATATTGATCTATTTGTAAACTGTTCTTCAATAACCGATGCACTTTTATCACGTCTTTACCATAAGGCTTTATTATTTTCTTTACCCGCATAAAGGCAATCTCACCATAATGAACGATAAACTTTAGTTTTAAGTTAGGTGCGGATATACACGCCCCACAATTGCAAATACGCCTTGATTCGTAAAGAGAAAGGTGTGCCTTGAATTTCCTTAACATCAATTTTGATTGCGCTGCCAATTTTTTGAATTCGGGCAATTTACGGGTGTACATAAAGAGTGCATCACCCTCGATTTCGGCAAGTTCCAGGTGAATGATATTATTGTCCAAAAGAATTTCCAAAAGTTCAGCAATAATATGTTTACTATGTTCTATTTCGGTATTTGTTACAAAATCCGTGAAACCACTGATATCGGGAATAAAATATATGGCGTGTTTTTTCATAGATCAGATCCATTATCTCGGATTCCAATACTTGGAATCCGAGATGCAAAGTTCTTGTTATGGAAATAGAAGGGTACTATAAAAACCACGCAAATTATTGTACATTTTAAATTGTTGGATATCGTGGAACTATACTTGTCACCATACATGGATGGTTTTGAAATGTAAATTGTTTTTTGAAGTATAGAGAAAAGACCGCATGACCCTTTTCCGGACAAGACCGTTCACTATAGATTCCCAAACAAATCGGGAATGACAGTTTCAGCAAAACCTCGAGGAATACTGTTCGGTTAAAAGTCACGAATGGCCAACTTATCGTGTAGGATAAAAATGAAAAGACCTTATTGTATTTACCTTGTACAAATAAGGGCAACTCCTTAAAGAAGTCGCCCTTTCTGCATGTCGCTAATTCAACACAAAAAAATATTCTTGATCGCTCATCAACAATCAAAACATCAGAAAAAAATCAGAATCCGAATATATTCTTCAAATGAAAATTGATGCTATATGCCTCATCGTTGACCATGGAAGGCTGTCTTATATTTTTGGCAACTACTTTTCCTTCCCTATCCAATAAAAAGATGAACGGTATGGCATTTACGCCATAATCTCCTGTTACTTCCGATTTTTTGACTCCTCTTAAATCGGCCACTTGCAACCATGGCATGTGATCTTCTTCCAAAGCTTTCAACCAATGTTCGCGCTTGGTGTCAAAAGAAACGCTCAGTATCTCCAGACCATGGTCTTTATATTTTTCATACTGCTGCTTTAAATTGGGCGTTTCTTTTCTGCAATAAACACACCAACTCGCCCAGAAATCCACTAGGACAACTTTTCCCCTTAAGGATGACAGCTTTATCCGTTCTCCTTCGGGAGTGGGCAGTTCAAAATCAGGGGCTATACCTTCTTTCAGGTTTTTTTCAGCTTGGTATTTTTTAAAGATGGCCTTATATTCCTTTGTGCCCTTTAATTCATTCCCGAACAAATGCACATACTCTTCCAACACCTCCGCTGTCTGTGGTGGGCCAAACAAAAAAATGTTTTCCAAAACGTAGAATAAGGAGACATAGCTATTGGGGTGCTTTTTTAAGTACTGTATGATCAATTCTTTGTTAAATTCATATAGTTTTAATTTGTTCTGCGTGTTTTGCTCTTTCAATTGTTTGATCGCCGTGGGATCAACCTTGGAATAAACGGCCCTTGCCTTTTTTTTGTCTTCTTTGTCCTTGGAGCGGATCCATTGGTAATATTCTTTTTGGGAAACTCCGTAGACCTCTTTAAACATGGCTCTTTCCTTAACCTTTAATTGCTTCTGTAAATCTGCAAATGTGCGTTGGGCCGGAATGCTCCAAAATTTTTCCAATTCAGATTGTAATAGATAATCATCATCATACTTGCTAGGGGCATACTCGAACTTGGTTCCAAGGCCATATTTTGATATGTTTTTATAATCAGCGGTAATTTTATGTTTTCCCGGACCAAGCATAAAGACCAAGGCTCCCTTTTTTTCAAAAGATACCAATTTGCTCAATTTTGGATATGGAATATTTCCCTTATAGAGAAGTTTTCCTTGTGAAATGGTTACCGTATCCACAAATAGGTTCCCATAATTTGCTACTGGTTGCTCTACAAACCATGTACTGGTTCCTTCCAAACCATTGATCTGGAATTCTATTTCAAAGGCGGTGGAGTCCGTTTCTTTTTTTTGCTTGCACATAACTAACAAAAGCAACAAACTGCCCAGAAGTAAAAATAATTTCAATTTCATGTTCAATATTTTGGTTTAGTCGTTTCTCTCTGTTTTCCAAGGGTTTCTATTATAGCGCTACGTCATTTTTCTGTTTCCTTTAAAGTTGTACTTTCCGGGGAATTTAAAGGCTCCCTTTCCTCATTGGCCTTATATAACGAAAAGGCCCTGACAACGCGAGAATACGGATCGCTGTCCTTTGGCTTGGACGCTTGGGAAACAATAGCAATACTTTTTGTACATTCTCTATGTGATGTCCGATCACCGATCAATACCCCTTATGTTCCATAAGCACCATCACGAATTATCTTAACATGATGGTGCTCAGGCCCATTAATCAACTATCTGGGATTCTGTTGCAAATTGGTATTGAACTCAGAAATTATTTTTGGCGGAATGGCAAAAACAGCCTTATTATCATTTGCGGGAAGGGTAGCGATCGCAGTTCCGGTCGCATCCCTTCTCTCTAAGGAAACATTCCATACACCTTCGGAATTCAACCGTTTTACATCAAACCAACGGTGCCCTTTATACATAAGTTCCCTACGCCGTTCCAGTTGCACCAGTTCAAAAATATCATCAACATCCGAAGGAAGGATTTCCTGATAATCCGCTTCAAGAAACCTGTACTTCCTCATTTCATTAAGATCGTCCAAAGCTTCTTGCACATTGTTATTGCGCGCGTTCGCCTCGGCACGTATAAGGTACATTTCGGGCGTACTGGGCCCGGTATAGTTCAATGCAAAGAACCTATAGAGACTGTTTACCACAAAGTTAAAGAATAGACCGTTGTATCTAAGGTCTGTTCCTTCCGTATATACCTCTGCTTTGGTGGTATTGTCCATTGTAAAGGCAGATGGGACTCCAAAAGCAGTTTTGTTGATATACCCTTCTACATAATCGTGGAACCTATAGGGGTATCCTGCAACACTGGTTCTCAAATCAAAAAGGCTGTCATTGAGGTTCAGGGCATTGGTGGCCGCTTCCTTGGCTTTTTCAAATTCTCCCATGTACAAGAAAACCCTGGCCAAGAATCCGTAAGCTGCATCTTTCCCGGGACGTACCTTATCTTCATGTACATCGGGCAAAAAGTCCACATGGTCTTCCACATCGGCTATAATCCTGGCGTAAACTTCCTCTACAGTATTTCTAACATAGGTTTCTTCTTCCAAAGAGGGACTCAAAATCAGTGGAATTCCCAAATCGGCACTTGCTGTAGCACTATTATAGTGTTTGGCATATAGATTGACCAAAAGAAAAAAGGCATATGACCTTTGGAACAGTGCCTCTGCCCTTACTTGATCTACTTTTTCGTCAGACTCAATGCCCTCGATACCCTTAAGGATGGTATTGGCCAAAAATACCTGCTCATACAACAAACCCCAGTTGGGATCGTTTTCGGTATCATCATAAAAGAAATCTTCCCATAAATAAGCGGCTGCCTGGGGCTTTTGTAATGAGGTTGGTTGGTTGGTAAAAAAATCATCGTCTATCATCACATGCAATTTGGGAACGTTGTAAAACTCTACCGAATTGAGCATTAATGCATAATCATCAATACTTTCGGGTATCAATTCTCCCTTGGGTATAACATCCAAGTAATCGTCACACGAAGAGAATAACAAAATTATGGCGATTACACTAAGTACTATATAGTTTTTCATTGTTGTTGTTTTATCGATTTAAAAATTAAGACGCAGACCCATGGTATAGATAGGGGTCCTGTTTGCCGAGAATGGCCGTTCGGGATCCAACCCCAGATCATTGGCCGTCCAAATGTTCCCAATATTGCTCACCTGCCCTTGGAAGGACAGCCCCAATAAGCCTATTTTCTCCAAATATTTTTTGGGCATCGCCCAACTCAGTGAAATTTGGTCGATATTGATAAACCCGGCATTTTCCACTAAATGATCTGAATCTAAATAGACGGACATTCTAGGGTCTAATTGATCCGTAGGATACGATGGGACATCCGTATTGTTTTCATCTCCCGGATTTTGCCATCTTTTTTCCAAATCCTCATGTACAAAGGCAGTTCTATGGGCATTTATATAATTTACCGTGGGCCTAAAGAACTTATGGCCAAATTTGTACGAGAAATAGGCTCCGATACTAAAGGTTCGATAATTAAAGAACAATTGGGTGCCACCGTAATATTTGGGTGTCGTCTGCCCTATATTGACCAATAGGTTTCTATTGTTTTCCAAATCTGCACCTCCTATGGTACTTGATATTTCAACTGTGTCACCGTTCTCATCAAGAATTTGTGGATGCCCATTGCCCGAAAGTCCTGCCCAACGAAAGGCATATTCCGAGAAAAAGGATTCTCCCACCAATTTGTAATTGTTGCCGAGCAAGTCTGTTGCATTGGGGTTGGGCACAAAATATTTGACGACTTCGTTTTCATTGTACCCTAAATTAATATTGGCATTTATGTTAAAGTTTTTTGCCTTCAAGAACTTTATCCTCAAATCCAGTTCAAAGCCTTTGTTTTTCATGGAAGCTGAATTTACCCTGGCACTGCTGAATCCAAATGTGGGATCAAGGACTTTATCGCCCAAAAGGTCACTACTGTTTTTCCAATAGGCTTCAATAGAGCCCCCGATTCTGTTTTCGAACAAACTGAAATCCAATCCCAGATTGGTCACTTCCGTTTTTTCCCATCGTAAGAAGGGGTTGGCAGGAGCCCTCAAGCTCGTAGAAGGGAATGGGTTAAAGCCGGTGGCAGGGGACAACGCTATCTTTAAGAACGGGCCATGGTTTTTATCCACATTTCCATTGAGCCCATAGGTAGCTCTCAGTTTTAGGAAATCAATATTCTTTACATTAAAAAAGTTCTCATTGGTAATAAGCCATGAGCCCCCTGCGGACCATAACGGTCTGTACCTAAACTTGGGGTCGGTACCAAAAAGGTTCGTTTGGTCCACACGGACACTTCCTGTAAGGGTGTATTTATTGAGATAGGTATAGCCCATATTCCCAAAAAAGGAGACAAATCTATCGTCTGCCAACCGTATAGTCCTGTTTTGTGAAGGACGTCCTGCATTGAACCCTCTATAATCCACAACGCTTTCCCAACGAATATCCGTTCCTTGAAAGGATTGATCGTTGAAACCATAAATATTTCCCGTAGCGGTACTTTCGGAAGTGATTTTTTGGACCTCGGTTCCCAAAATTCCTGCGAGTCGGTGATCATCGTTCCCTAGTTTGGTGTCTATATTTAAAAGGTTCCTAAAATTCAGGATCCTGTAGAGGGAATGATTTTCCGAATAAATACCGCCTTGGGGGAAGTTCTTTGTCAGTACACTGGTGGTGGGATCTACAGAGGTATATCTATTGAATAGGTCCCTTGATTCATAGGAACCTTCTTTTGAATAATCGATTGCCTTTTGGGTTCCGTATTCATACTGAAAGGTCGATGAAAATTCAATTCCCTTTAACGGACTCCAATTTACCCGGGTCTGAAATCGGGTATCGAACCTTTTGGAAGTATTGTCCACAAATTCAAGATCTTGTAATGGGTTGAAATTCCAATCCAAATACCCCAGGTTTACCAATCTTTCCTTTTCCCTTTGGGAAATGCCTGTATACACGGGCACAAAATCCCCGTCCTCATCTTTTATTCTTTGATAGGCCCTAAATCTCAGAGCATTGCCCCCGTTGTTTTCAGTATTGAGAAATGTAATGTTTCCGCCCACAAAAAAATTGAGTCTATCACTGATCTTAAAGGTGTTTTTAAAATTCAGGTTAAGCCTGTCGGAACCATTGCCGATGGTATTTGACTTATCTTCCGTATAATAGGTGGAGAAATAATAATCGATCAAATCACCTCCTCCTTGAACGGATAAATTGTATTGTTGCTCTATTTTGGACCGCAGAAAATACTTGGCATTTTCGTCAATAACACTATACCTGCCGAGTTGATTCAATTGTTGTCGGGCTTCTTCCGGGGTAATATTGCCATCTGTTTCATTTTGATAGATTTCCTCCACTAAAGAATAATTGCTAAAAGGATTGGGGGCCGTTTGAATGAACCCAGATCTATAGCCTTCGTATTCAAAATCAATAATACTCTGTGTACTGGCAAGTGCCTGTGTATTATAATCCGCATGATTTTGAAGGGTTACAAAATTTGAAAATTCCACCTTAGGTTTGGATTTTCCCTTTCGATTGTTCTTGGTAGTGATCACGATAACCCCGTTGGCGGCCTGTACGCCCCAAATAGAAGCTGCCGCCGCATCTTTGAGTACCGTGACAGATTCTACATCCTCGGGATTTAAGGTCCTACTGGCATTGGACCCTATGGGAAAACCGTCCACCACTATGAGTGGGGTACTCTGTACCGGACTATCGGGAAATCGTTCATCATCGGTTCTAAAGGTGGTTACCCCACGTATTTGGAACCGCCCTCCTTGATTGAGCAAACCGGGTACCAAACCCTCTATTTTGTTGAAAAAGTTACTGGAAATTCTATTGTCCAACACTTTTTGCTCCACTTTGGCAAATGACCCGGTGGCCCTTTCTTTTTTTATCTGTTGGTAGCCGGTAATCACCACTTCCTCCAATTCGTTTGCAATCTGCAGTACTTGAAAGTCGTAGACTGTAACGCCTTGTTCGATCTGTTTGACTTTTGTCGTATAACCGAGTCCTTTCACCATTACAAATTCACCCACGTTGGCAGTAAGGGTATATGCCCCATCAAAGTCTGTCTCGGTTCCCTTAAGGACCGCATTTGCATTAAACTCTTTGTCTTTACTTATGAATACCGCAATGCCGGATATGGGGTCGCCGTTATTGTCTACCACAACGCCCTTTACCTCAATTTCTTGAATAGCGTTGTTTTGTGAAATATCGGGATGTTGCTTTCTTTCGAACAGAAAGACCCTCTCATCATTTATATGAAAGGCCGTTTTAGTGTTTTGGAACATTTTGTCGAGTACGTCAATAACGGGTTCTTGATATACTTTAAGGGAAATTTTACGCTCCAGGTCCACAATCCGTGTATTGAAAATAAATTTGAATTGTGTCTTGGTTTCGATTTCATCGATTACGCTACCAATATTTACGTGATCTACATTCAATGTGATTTTGGTCTGGGAATACGAAATATTGGCCTGTAATGTCAATATAGCTGCAAATGTCAAAAGCAATGAGAGCTTCATTCTTAGGTCAAATTTGAATTGCACAGGTGTTTTTCTGGGCAATTTGATTGGTTTTTTCATACTTTTAAAGTGTTTTTTAGTAATGATTGGTTCATACGAGTTGATCATTCCAAACCCTTAGGAGAAATGTGCCAGCATTTCTCCTTTTTTCATTGGACTGATTTTTTTTGATTGATTTTAGTTCATCTGATAATGATTTTGTTATTATGTATCTGATATTCTATGTTATAGATCGTATTAAAATAAGTCAACACTTCTTCAATGCTTTCCTTTTCTACGTCTATGTTGGCATTGAAGGTTTCTTTGGAAAGTTCTTGGTTTTGATTGATAATGGTGACGTTGTAAAACCGTTCCAGTTTCTTGATAATGTTATCAAAACTGGCATTCCTGAAAACTGCGGTACCTTTTACCCAAGAAGTATAAATGGCCGTACTTACCTGTTCCGTGGCAATGGATCCCTCGCTTCTGTGATAGCGTCCCCTTGTTCCCGGTTTTAGATATGTTTTCCCCGTTTCGGAACTTTCATCGTACAACATAACGCTCCCTTCCGTAAGAATGACATCAACGGTACGATCTTCAACATAGGCCCCAACATTAAAACTGGTTCCCAGGACTTCTACCCTCAATTCGTTCGCATGTACCAGAAAGGGTACCGATTCATTCTTCGTTACCCTAAAAAAACCTTCTCCTTCCAAAAAGACCTGTCGGGAACGATTCTCAAGAAAGCCTATCGGGTATTTTAACGACGAACCCGAATTAAGATCCACGAGCGTTCCGTCGGAGAGTTGTACACTGAACCTTTTACCGTACGGAACGCATAGTGTATTATAGATGAGTTCATCTTGTCCGGCTTTAGTATAGACCAATTGCTTTCCTCCTTTTACACCTGCAACCTGCCCTTTGTCAACGGTCAGTTCAAAATTTTCATCTTTCGAAAGGGTTCTGATCGTACCGTCGCCCAATTCAAGTGTTATCTCCTCCTCTTTGGGAATTATGATATCCGATTGGCCGTAATTGCTATAATAGATATATCCCAAGGATAGGGAAACCAATATGATTGCAGCATATTTTAAAATAGAGGGCAAACGCAAACGGTATATTTTTTCCTTACGGATTTCTTTCAAAAATCGTTTTTTGATGTCTTCGGCACTGGATTCGTTCATAGCTACTGTAATGGCAAAGTGTAGTTTTATATAATCGTTTACAACAGTTCTGCTCTTAGGGTCTTTAATATGGTCTTTTAGCAAATCAAGCTCATTGGCATTGGCCGATTTGTTTACAAACTTTATAATAAGATGTTCTATTTCCTTCGGATTCATTAGGGTGCTTTCTTTTTAATACGATGCCAAAATTGAACACCCTTACTTTTTTCTTGATTTTTTATCATCTAGGTTATTTTTCGTTTATTGTGCCCCATATCTGCCAAAATGGAGAATTATAAGGAAAACGATAAGCTTATTAGGGGCCTTAAAAAGGGAAAAGAAAGAGCATATCTTTTTTTGATCGATCGGTATCATGTAAAACTACATGCATACGCCGTTTCCTTAATAAACGACCATGTCATGGCGCAGGACATTGTACAGAATGTATTTTTAAAAACTTGGCAGTTTCGCGAAAATTTGGACGACAAGTATTCCATCCAGAGTTTTTTATATAAATCGGTATACAATGAATTCATCAACAAATACAGGCAAAAACAGGCTATGCTAGACTTGGAATGCCATTATGCGGAGGCACTTCAACAAATGACCGGACAGTCCAATGAACAGGAACTGGACCAAGTCATTGCCATGGTCAAGGAAGAGGTACAAAACCTTCCGCCCAAATGTCAGCATATTTTTTTGTTGAGCAAAAAAGATGGTCTTACCAATAACGAAATAGCGGATTATCTGGGAATTTCCATAAAAACGGTGGAAACACAGATTACCAAAGCCTATAAGGTTTTACGGCGCAAACTACACCATAAGATAAAAATGATCCTTTTATTGGTCCTTGGGAATAGACTCGGGGAAAAAAGCTTCAAATGCTCTTAAAGGTTTTTTTTTAGGACCTTGATCAGGGTAATATGGAAACGTCCACCATTTGCCGTGAATAAAGACCAAATAGCCCCTTCTATTTTTTGAGCATATCCGATTTCCGTTATTTTGAGCCCTACTCCCTTTTGAAAGGTCGAATACCCCAAGTAAACCCTATAACATAGATTCTCATAAAAAAACCGTTTGATCTTGAGCTACAGAGATGATCATCCAAAACAATGGTCCCGTCAAGTGTGGCAAGTTCGGTATGGCGGAACATTTCCCTTTGGAATCTAAATATATAAAAAGTACAATTTTTTGCGCTTTTTGTATAGGTGAAAACCTTGATGTCATCCTGAAATTTGTACCATAATTACAAAACAATATTTGTTAAACTTTAAAAATTATAAAAATGAGTATTAAAACATTGGCTACAGAAATGGACGGTATAGTTTCCAAGGGGGCAATTGTTGATGCGGTCAAACGATTTTTTGCCGACGATGCCACTACATCCGATTATAATGGCGTAGCAACGACCAACAAACAACAGATGGTAGAAAAGATGGAAGGCTTTGCAGGGGCTATTGCCGAGGTAAATGGCATTACGCACCATGCCACGATCGTAGATAATAATGAATCCGCTTCTGAATTTACTTTTGACTTCAACATGAAGGACGGCAGTAAAATTTATTGGCATGAAATTATCCGTCGTACCTGGAACAATGATGGTAAAGTAGCGAAAGAAGAATATTTCAACGCCCAATAATAAAATATGTACGAACGGTCTGTTTCAATTGATAAGGCCTGAAGGAATGTTCGTACGGACAAAAAAAGCGGTAATCCCTGCCGTTGTTAGGTTAAACATAGCAAAACAGGGACAACAATAATTATTTAATATTTCAAAACAATAAAAATGAAAAATTTATTTAAAACAACAGTAGTGGCAATAGCTTTGTTAATGGGTACAATGAGTATTGCACAGGACAAGAAAGCGAACAATATTGATGACAGTAAGATCGGTCTGCAGGGATACAGCCCGGTATCTTACTTGGATATGGGCCTTGCCCAAAGGGGATCTAAGCAATATAAATCCATTCACAATAAAGTAGCGTATTATTTTACTTCGGCGGAGCAAAAGACGGCTTTTGAGAACAATCCTGAAAAGTACATGCCACAGTATGGCGGTTATTGCGCTTTTGGTATCTACGCCGGTGCCAAGTTTAGGGTAGACCCTAACAAATTCGTGGTAAGTAATGGAAAATATTATTTGTTCTTGAACGATGTTGAGGTCGATGCAAAACAATTGTGGGTTTCTGAAAAAGAATCCAAATTATTGGCTACGGCCAATAAGAATTGGAAAAGCTTAAAAACGAAATAGTGTTTTATTTGTGATTACTTTTTTCAGATTCTTGGCATGCCGACCATATGGTCGGCATGCTTTGTTGTTTTTTGATTTAATGGATCGATGTGTTTATATAGGATATGTATAGTATTATCGGTGGTGGAATAGGAGGGCTTACAACGGCTTTGGCCTTTGAAAAATTGGGGATCGAGTATCAGCTTTATGAAAGGAGCCGAAAACTGGAACCAATTGGTTCGGGTATCTTGCTCACGCCAAATGCATTAAAAATGTTTATATATTTGGTTACATTAGCCCCTAATAAGTAGCATTAAGGTTTTTTAATAATTACCAATAAACACGATAAAGTAAAGTAAAATAGGAATGAGTAAACATACCTGCTTCTATCTTTTCCTGATTTTGTTCATTGCCTGTAACGAAAAATCACGCCAATTTACCAATAAACTTGAACGCACATTAGAACTATCGGGGAATAGACCTGAGCTGGAAAAAGTATTGGCCCATTATTCAGAAAACCCTAAGGATAGCTTAAAACATAGCGCAGCGGTTTTCTTAATTGAAAATATGGAACACCATTATTATTATGCTATGGAGCCACGTAATGAAAGGAGGGATACATTAAAATTATCGGATAACCATACAAAACAAAAATATGACAATTACCCAAAGGCAATTGCCGATGCCCTTAAAAGTGCTGAATATAATCGAACGGTAAAACATACATTTCAAAAAGATATAGAAAACATCAATGCGGAGCAGTTGATAGAAAATATAGATATTGCTTTTGAAGTTTGGCCAAAGCCCTGGAACGATTTTTTAGATTTTGATGGGTTTTGCAACTACATATTGCCCTACAGGCAAAAAAATGAAGCATTGGAATTAACGCTACGGGCAAAACAATACCAAAAGAGTAAACAAAAACTAAACGACAGCACCTCTATTGATAGCATGATCGAGGTGGTAAAGGATGTATCTATTGCTCCATCCCATTTTCAATATAACCAATTTGTTCCGATCGATTTACCTATAAGTGATTTTGAAAAGGGCAAAACGGGCGATTGTATAAATCTTTCTATTTATGCTGCTTTTAAAGCCAAAGCATTGGGCATTCCCATGGTCATTGACTTTACCATATGGCCAAATGGGAGAAGTTCCCATTATTGGAATTCTGTAGTTTATAGCAAAGATAGTATCCTTTGTACCGATGGATTTGTGTTTTCGGGCAAGCATGGTTCATATAGACCACGAAAAAAGATCGCAAAGATATATCGGCTTCTGTATGCCCAACAAGAAGCGTCAGAAAATCATAACGAACGTATAAAAACAAATACGTTTCTTGATAATCCTCATATTGTGGATGTTACCTCGCAATACATCGAAACCAACCGTATAAGGACCAAAGTAAGGACTATTGAGGGAAAAGCATTTTCAACGGCGTATCTGTGTGTGTTCAATAACAACAAATGGCAACCAATAGCAAAGACCAATGTTGAAAAAGGAGGATATACAACGTTCAACGAAGTAGGAAGGGGAAATATTCACATTATTTTCTATTTTGATAAAGGGGAATGGGTCGCAGCTTCAAACCCATTTTCAATAGATATGGCTGGAAATAAATATACACATATAGCAAACGGATCGAAAAAAATTGAAGTGCGCTTAAATAGAAAAACCAAGATAACAAATCGTATTAAATGGTTTGGGCGGCGAATGTTTGGCGGCGTATTTCAATTATCCAATGATCCTGATTTTAGGAATGCTGTGACGGTGAACAAAATCTCTGAAGGTGATACCGTATTGATGCCAAGAACAGTTAACATACAATCCCGGAAAACGTATCGATATGCCAGATATAAAGGTAAAAAAGGCTGGCCAGCGGAAATTGCAGAAATGCAATGGTTTTCCAAAGAAAGAAAACTTTCCGGAAAAATAATCGGACCTCATAATTCGGATGATGGCAAGAATGCATTCGATGATGACCTTCTTAGTTATTTCTCACCTCGGAAGATCGAGGATTCCATATCTTGGATCGGAATGGATTTTGGAAAAAGGCAAAAAATATCAAAGTTGTATTTTGCTCCAAGAAGCGATGTTAATTATGTAAAACCAGGAGACAATTATGAACTGCTTTATTGGAACGACAAATGGGTCTCTTTGGGCATAAAAAAGGCGGAAACCCATAATGTACAATATGATAATGTTCCTGAAAAAGCGTTAATGTGGTTGCGTAACTTAAGTGAGGGTATTGAAGAGGAACTGTTTGTATATAAAAACGGAAGACAACATTTTTGGAGTTCAGCTAAATGATGATAATTAATATTTATAAACATAACGCAGTACCCGATTGTGAAGTAATTTCAAAACGCAATAGATTTTCTGTTGGATAATTTTTTAATACGCTATAAATATTTAAAAAACGTTGCTTACATTTTTTTCCTCCATAAGAAACCACACACAGTTAATTTTAGTTTTTTTAATTGGCTTAGTACTTGTACTGATCCCTATCATAAATATAAAAGAATATATATATAGCCCTATAACGAGCAAATTTTTATGGTTCGCTTACCTAATGTTCTTTATAATGGCGGTATATGTTTTATATTGGATCGTTACCAATGTAGGGGCGATCAGAATTTCGAAACTAGATATATCCCTATTGCTTTTATTGGTTTATATACTGGTGAACAGGTATTTGATACAGCCTGATTATGCTTTTTCGATTCGATATTTCGAATTGATAGGTTTGAGCTTACTATATCTTGTTTTAAGAGGTATCAGTTATAAGTATTATGTTTGGTTTTTAGTGGTCATTGTTTTATCGGGAATCATTCAAGCCATTTACGGGCTGCTTCAATTTCAAGGATATTATTATTCAAATCATTTAAAGTTTGATGTAACGGGCAGTTTTTTTAATCCGGCACCTTATGCCGGTTTTTTGGCTATTACAGGGTCAATAGCGTTTGCACTATATCTATTTAAAAAACATATTAGACGTATTTATGGTAATGAGGGTAAAACAGCTGTTTTATTTTTTAAATACGTACTTCCATACATTTCATTAGCTGCCGTTTTATGTGTGATACTAATACTGCCGTTAACAGAATCTAGGGCCTCGTACCTGTCTTTTCTCCTGAGCTGCGCGCTGTTACTGGAATTAAGGTACAGATATTTTAAAAAACTATTTTATGGTAAACTACCTAAGGGCAAGCCCGCAAGGCATTTGCAAGAAAAAAACGTTCAAAGTTTCAAGGCAAGCCTCGCAACATTTAAATCTCGATTATCGGGTAAAAGTAGTTTTGCCAAAAAGGGTTTAATGATTATGGCCTTAATAATGGGGGTGTCATCGTTAGTATTGGTTTTGTACAATTTAAAGATAGCATCTGCCAATGGTCGATTGTTAATTTGGAAAATAAGCACTTCAATGCTAAAAGAACACATCTGTTTCGGAGTTGGTTTTGATGGCTTTGCATCATCTTACATGAACTATCAGGCGGTGTATTTTTCACAATATCAAAATACGGCGGAAATTAACATTGCAGATAATGTTTACTACGCCTATAATGAGGGGCTGCAATTTTTTATAGAGAACGGGTTTATAGGTTTTTTGTTTTTATTGATAGCAGGTATTACACTATTCAGGTCAACAACCATTCTTAGAAATACGTTTTTAATGGTATTTCTAAAAATAAATATGATTACCTTGATTATTTTTGCCTGCTTCTCCTACCCTTCGCACATTCTGCCTATCAAGATCATAAGTGTTGTTTTATTGGGTTTTTTAGCAGGTTTAGATCAACATGCTAAAAAAATTATGATTCCGGTCACTACAAGGTATCTTAACTATACTTTAAGGGTGATATGTACATTCGCCATTGTGTTAACCTTGTTTTGGGGGATAAAAAAAGTAAATGGACTTGATAAAGGCTTTTTAAGATGGAATACGATTAAGAACGCCAATATTTTTCAAGATTATGAAATGAGTGCCAAAGAGTATGAAGTACTATTGCCTTTATTTGAAAAAAACGGTCTGTTCTTATTTATATATGGTAAAACACTATATAGGGCAAAGCAATATCAAGGGGCCATTACTGTTTTGCGCAAAGCAGAAAAGTATTTAAGTACTTATAAAACCCAAATGGCATTGGCCGATGCATACAAGAAAATGAGGGAATATAAAAAAGCGGCATTTTCATATCAAAAAGCATCTGATATGGTACCGATAAAATTATATCCAAAATATTTGCTGGTAAAATTATTTATTGAAACCGATCAAGATAAAAAAGCATTTGAACTGGCCAAAGAGATTATAACCGGTACTATAAAAATACAATCAACAACGGTCCGTAAAATTAAAAATGAAATGCAAGAATTTATTGATTCTTATAAACCGCCTAAATAAATATCTAAAAAGAAGACCTTCTAAATTTATTTCTTTACTTTTAAGACCCATTAAAAAAATAAGAACATTCCTATGCACAATAAGGGTTATTACATACGCATTCTGTTTCTTTTATCTTTTGTTTTTGCATGTCAGCAAGACGATCAAGAGGGCGGGGTCGACATAGTACAGGACGACCTGTTGGAAACGGTGTCCGTTTCAGAAGTCGAAGATTTTTTTGGTCCGGATAAAAAGTTAGGTAAAAACAGCGAACAGGGGCTGAATATCGTGCCGCACCTGGACCAGTTAAGGCAAGACGATATTACCGGTAGCCAGGCCAAACTTACGGTAGTGCCCGCAAGTACAAAATACAAAGGTTTGGAGAGCAGTGTCCTATTCTTAAAGATAGACGGTGAGCTAAAAAAAGTACTGATGACTAGGATGCCCAATAGGATAGCGGCTACAACACCGGAATATACAGGAGATTTGGTATTTACCAAATTAGATGGTGAATTGTTGATAATCTTACAGATGCAGGATGGGGTGACCCGTAGAGCGTATAGGAACAGTAACCTTGCCACAAACGGTAAGCATAGATCGGCGGCAAAGACGGGTCGAAACGATGATGACTGTGATGAAGACTTGCTCCCAGGGGAATTTTGTAGTGGTATTCAGTTGGACGAGGTCACTGTAACGGCAAACGGGAACAATGACCCCAACCATGTACCCATTGTAACTATTTTATATGATCCCAACAATTATTTTGGTGACTATGATATCAATGGCGGTTCCCCTACGGGCGAAGACGGTGATGGTGAATGGGAGGTTCCACCGAATACCGACCCGGATGAGAAGGACTGGTATTTGGACAATGATGGTGATGGGTATCATTCGGCCCATATACGTACGGTAGAATTGCCTTCGGCCTATTCAGGGGGGAATTGGGGCCGTTTAACCCATGGGCCTGATTGTGATGATACGAATCCAGAGGTTCATAAGTTGAACACATGTGGAGAATGTAAAAAAGAAAATGAGTGTGATGATCCTTGTAAGAATAAAGATTTAACAAATAAAAAAGTATCCGATAATGTTAAAAATCAAATTGATCAGAGGATGCAAGGAGTGAGTGTTCCAGGAGGAAGTGTTGCAGCCAATGTTAAATCTTTTGAAATACAGACTATAGAGGATGGAACTAGTGATATAAATTTAGATCGTTATTCTCTAGAAATAAATAGCTTGCCTGATGGCTATACTCCCCAACAATTGTTTGAAGAAATAAGAACAAACTTTTATGACTTGGTTACAGGAGGAGATTATTTTTGGGAAAAAGCCGAATTTATGTCCTATGCTGCCCAAGACACAAATTCTTGGGGTTCATCAAACCCTGTAGGTTCTGCTATGGATTTTGATACTTTAATGGATACAGCAACAGTAATATGTACAGAATATAGCCAAAGTGAAATGTACTGGATATTTACTACTGTACATAGTGTAGACCATTTAGGACACCCAGTTAGTGGACATAGACGGTTTGGTATAGAAGATAATGGAGATGGTAGTTATTCTTTTGTTGTTAGAGGAGCAGATAGATTAACTACTTGGGTTGATTCTGCTGCAAATGTAACACTTGGATTAGGTGGAGATTTTGCTTTTGATTTAGCAGACAGGACTTGGAAAAATTTAATGGAAACGATTGAAAAATATATCAATGATAAACCAGGAGGCAATGCGGAATCTTTTGATAAGAACAAAGAATATGGTAAAAGGTATGAGTATAACGAAGGAGATTGTCCAGAATAGAAATTATAAGAATTACAAATTTTAATTAAAATGAAAAATATAAAAATAGTAATTATTTCAATTTTATTAAGCAGTAGTATGACTGAATTAATTGCTGCTAATTCATTGGAAGCAGAAAAAGTAAACATAGAACAAATAAGTCTTGCCGAACAAGTCTACAGTAGGTTAGTTGTGTCAACTAGAATTGTAAAATTCACAAATAAATATATAGATTCACAAAAACAGGAAAAGCCTCATGTTCCCGATAATATTTGGGTTCAAATTAAAAATAGCATAGATTATAATATTTTTAAAAATGGAGCAATTGAGGTACTCAATAATAATTTGTCAAATCAACAAATGCAAAATTTAATCAATGACTTTTCTGACAAACCATCAATTCCAATATCTAATCTAATAAAAAAAGAGCTATATGATTTAATGCCGAATTTTCAAGGAACTATTGATCAGAAAATATCTCAAATCTTATCAGATAATGGATATTAACTTTAATTATTAATAAATGAAAGGAAGCAATGCAATCAGGCTAATTAACCTTGTTAGCATTAACTTGTGCGTTCTGCTTTTTATACCCTATTACTTAAACTTATTGGGGTGTAAAAACGATTATTGGACTATTGCTATTTTGGGAGTTTATTTATTCCTTTTTTTCTCGCTATGGATTTTTATTTATTTTATTATAACAGAAGTTAGGTATGTTTTAAAACAGAAAATTAACTTCTTCAAGCATATAATCAGTAATAAGTTGGTTTTGTGGGGAATATTACCTTTTATAGTTTATTTGATACTTTGGGTGATTGCTAGTTTTAAAAATAACTTATAATCTTTACGAAATTAGTTTCAACTAATACAATACTGTTTGTGCATTAAGAGCAGTAAAATAACCAAACCCTTTTAGTTTTCCCTAAGAGGGTTTGGTTTTTTTATGTTTTATAAAATAGCTTGTAATTTAGCTTGCATAATAAAGGCATCTAATAAAGCAAATACGTGTTCTTTACTTTCTTTAGATAGCTTTTGTATATCTTTTAAACGTTGTAAAGTTTCTTTGTCAATCTGCTCATAAGCACTATCCCCGCTGTGGTATAGTATGTCAAAGCGACGGCTACCGCAAGTTTGCAACTTGTGGCGGTAAGAGTAAGCAAAAAAACAAACCCTTTTAGTATTCACTAAGAGGGTTTTTGTTATTTTATAAAGTAGCCACGTTTTTATTAAAGAAGTCCTTAAACTTTTTGGTGGTAAGCATCTTATCGATAATCTTCATGATAGTGCTTTTGTCTTCCTCATCGAGCTGCTGTATAAGGCGCATTTGTTCCACAGCCGTTTTATCCTCAATAATGACCTCTTGGGGTATTTTACCATCGAGTAGGCCTTTCACTTTTTTGATAAATGTAGAATCCATAATTTTAATGAATGCATTTTTTTATTCTTATCCAGATGATAATTATGGGATTAATGATGGTTCCCCTACAGGCGAAGACGGCTATGGTGAATGGGAGGTTCCACCGAATACCGACCCGGATGAGAAGGACTGGTATTTGGACAATGATGGTGATGGGTATCATTCGGCCCATATACGTACGGTAGGATTGTCTTCGGCCTATTCAGGGGAGAATTGGGACCGTTTAACCCATGGGCCTGATTGTGATGATGGGAATCCTGAAATAACTACGGAATGTAATGATGATGATGATAATACAAGTAAAGACGATTTAAAAAAAGCGTTTTCTAATCTAAGCGACTCCGACTCAGAGAAACTAGCTAATGTTTTAAATGATAAAGCTAAAGATTTTGGAATTGATACTAAAGAAAAATTACGGCATTTTTTAGGCCAAGCATCGCATGAAACAGGAGGGTTTAATAAATTGACAAGTACTGAAAGCACATACTATTCAACTCCTAGTAGATTAGAGCAAGTTTGGCCTAGTAGATTCTCGCAAACAGACTCTTCTAAAAAAGACCCTGATGATTATACTAAGAATTCGTCTAAGCTAGCAAATTTTGTTTATGCAAATAGAATGGGTAATGGAAATGAAGCAAGTGGAGATGGCTATAAGTATAGAGGGCGTGGCATATTTCAATTGACAGGAAAAGACAATTATCAGAGCTTTACAAATGCTTATAACGAAATATATGATTCTGATAAAAATTTTGTTACAAATCCTGAACTATTATCTTCCGATAAAGAGATAGCTATATTGAGTGCCTTATGGTTTTATCAAAAAAGAGTTTTGAATAAAATAGACATTGATAGTGACACCTCCGTTAAAAGCGTTACAAAAAAAGTCAATGGAGGGACAACAGGTCTTACAGATAGGAAAACTCAATTTAATAAAGCTAAAAATAACGTAGACTATAAATAATAAATTTATATAAAATGAAATATCAAAAAATTATATTGGGTATATTAAGCTTAATAACTTTTGTTTCTGTATTAGGTTTTTGTATTACGAACACAAATAGTTCAATTATAGGTTATTGGGTTTCAGAAAATGATCCTAAATTAAAACTTGTTTTTACTCCTGATGGAAAATGTATGGAGTTTTATGATAATGAAAAACAGGATGAATATACTTTTTCTATAAGTAATATAAGTCCACAATGTGGAGAGGAAGTTCACGTAGATCAATATACAAGTTATTTAAAGTTGGTTAATATTGTAGATTCTGAGGACATTTATTGTTATGAAATTAATGGTATTACTTCAAGTACCCTTTCACTTAGGTTTTTGGGTAATGGCGGTTTTGTTATTTACAATAAAGAATAGTTCCGCTGTTCCCTAGAATGGCTACCGCTCGTTTTTAACGAGTGCCGGTAAGAGTAAAAAAACCAAACCTTTTAGAACCACAGATCTAAAAAGTTTTGTTTTATACGGTAATTTTACCATCGAGTAGGCCTTTCACTTTTTTGATAAATGTAGGATCCATAATTTTAATGAATGCATTTTTTTATTCTTATCCAGATGATAATTATGGGATTAATGATGGTTCCCCTACGGGCGAAGACGGTGATGGTGAATGGGAGGTTCCACCGAATACCGACCCGGATGAGAAGGACTGGTATTTGGACAATGATGGTGATGGGTATCATTCGGCCCATATACGTACGGTAGAATTGCCTTCGGCCTATTCAGGGGGGAATTGGGACCGTTTAACCCATGGGCCTGATTGTGATGATGGGAATCCTGAAATAACTACGGAATGTAATAATGAGAAACCCTGTGTTAGTGATGATGGAAAAAAGGCAAATCCTTTGAATACTATTCAGGTTTTAGGTACAATAAACAGTGGTATTCCTGGAGGGCTGTATGGTAACGGTCGTGGACGCTTTCATGATGGCGTAGACCTTGAAGCCTCTGTAGGCACTCCAATTTATTCAATCTATGGAGGTACGGTTGATTTTTCTATTACTAGCCATACAGAAGGTGAAGATTGGGATGAAAGAGGAACTTGGACGGGAGATAGAAATGGGGCTGGAAACAGAATATACATAAGTTCTACTGTAGATTCAGATAATTATCAATTTGGGTATTGGCATTTATCAGAAGTAGAAACAAACCCTAATACAGGAGAGCCTTACAAAGCAGGAGATACAATTGCTCAAGGAGATTTAATAGGGTATGTAGGCACAACAGGTAATGCTAATAGTGATGATAGTGCAGGACCCCATCTACATTTACGAGGAAGAAAATGGACAAAGATATAACCCAATAGAAAGCTTTGACACAACAATAGATACAACAACAGGACAAGGTGCGCCTTGTGATTAATAAACGTAGTGATAATGAAAAATACAATTAAAATTATATTAAACTTAGCTTTTTTAACGATATTAATTTCTTGTAAAACAGTTACGGCTCAGGAATATTTTGTTAATGATTTTAATATTTCTAGTGAGTTCAATCAAAGTGAAATAATATCTAAAATAGGTACTCCAGATTCAATATCAGAAGGCGGGTCGGAAATTGTACAAGAGTTCGGATACAATACATATATCTACAAGTATGGGGCGTCTTATATAGACTTTAAGGATGAGTCTCATGCAATAACTAGTATAACTATAAAGGACACAAAGTTATCTATTAATGGCATTACAGTTGGAGCTAGTAAATCTGAGGTAAAGAGTAAATTTGAAAATCATGAAGAAATAAATGATCGTTTAGTTGTTCGTTTTCAGGACTATGCAGCGATTTCATTTGTTTTTGACACTAATGGATTGGTATCAAAAATTTCATATGTAGTGTTCACATAATTTTATTTTTGCCTACTAAATAAGTGTAGAGAGTAAGTAATAATTGCGACCGTTCCATAGTACGGCTACCGCTAATTTGCAATTAGTGGCGGTAAGAATTAGGATAAATAACAAAAACCTTTTAGCGCTTCAGTTCTAGAGGGTTTTTACATTATACAGCAATCTTACCATCGAGTAGGCCTTTCACTTTTTTGATAAATGTAGGATCCATAATTTTAATGAATGCATTTTTTTATTCTTATCCAGATGATAATTATGGGATTAATGATGGTTCCCCTACGGGCGAAGACGGTGATGGTGAATGGGAGGTTCCACCGAATACCGACCCGGATGAGAAGGACCGGTATTTGGACAATGATGGTGATGGGTATCATTCGGCCCATATACGTACGGTAGAATTACCTTCGGCCTATTCAGGGGAGAATTGGGACCGTTTAACCCATGGGCCTGATTGTGATGATGGGAATCCTGAAATAACTACGGAATGTAATAATGAGAAACCCTGTGTTAGTGATGATGGAAAAAAGGCAAATCCACTTATTGATATGAAAATTTTACCAACACCTGGAGATATTTCTGCCAGAAATGGAAAACCTGTAAATGGTGATTACGGAGGAAGAGGAGGTCATCACAATGGTGTTGATTTAGCAGCAACTCCAGGGACTCCTATTTATGCCTCGTACGATGGGAAGATAACAGGTAATATTGTTACGTCGTGGCCAGATGATATGGGAGGTCTTGATTGGAACGAGTTTAGAGATAAACGAAAAGAAGATGGTTTGGACTCGAATAGTGGAGGAAATAGATTCAGATTGGAGGTTGTTGTAGATGGGCAGATGTATCATATTCAATACATGCATCTTCAAGAGGGAGGGGTTATTCATAGTAGAAATACCGAAGTTAAAGCAGGAGATATAATAGGTTACACAGGTGCGACAGGCTCTGTTCAAGCTCCTGGTAGTGGAGGACCTCATTTACATATAGAGTATTGGAAAAATGGCCAGTATAAAAATTATGCAGACCCTAAAGACTTTTTTCAATCTGAGTTTGATGAATTTGGTAATACAACTAACCCATGTAATTAAAAAATAAACAAATTATGAAATCATTTATAAAAATATTGTTCTTGTCATTTATTATCTCATGTAATGGGCAGGAAAAAGATCAAAGTGATACATTATCATATTGTAATGATAAATTGTATCTAGGAGTTTTACAAATAAATACAGCTTGTAATAAAAAAAGTGTAGAAAATTATACTATTTCTGAAATTAAACAAACATTTAGTTTACCATTAACAAAAGAGGTGAATAAACCTGCAAATGAAGATACAGGTGGAAATTCTACTTATTGGTATTTTGTATTTAAGAATAATTTAGGAAAAGTGTCTTTTGAGGTGTATGATGAAAAATTACCAGAGTTTTATTTAACTCATCCTGATGTTTCTGTCACGATTGGTACTGAAGTTTTTAATATTGGAGATTCTATTTCGAAGGTAAAGACTGCTTTAGGGGGTAATGGTTTTAAACAACAAGGAGATAATACATTATTTGTTTTTATAGACTACAATGTTCTTGCTTTTGGTTTTGAAAATGATTCGATAAAGTATATTGCTTTTAACGGAAATTATTTTTGAACAGCATAGCATTGTCACATAAACAGTATGTGTATAAAGCAAAAACACCGAAATTTAAAGGTTTCGGTGTTTTTTGTTTTACAACGTTTCTAATTTAGAAAATTTAAGTTTCTTTTTGTGAACTTAACTTACTGTCCCATTTTCAGGGGAACGCTCATTATCAATTTGGATATTGGCATTTATCAGAAGTAGCGACAAACCCTGATACTGGGAAACCTTATACAAATGGAGATATAGTACGACAAGGGGATATAGTCGGTTATACAGGTTCGACAGGTAATGCCAATAGTAAAGATAGCGCCCGACCTCATTTACATTTGAGAGGCAGAAAAAATGGTCAAAAATATGATCCTATAAAAAGCTTTCAATCAGAAATAGATTTAGAAACTGGAAAAGGAACGCCGTTTAATTAGATAATTAAAAAGAAAATCAATGAAAAATTTAGTTAAAACAACAGTAGTGGCAATAGCTTTGTTAATGGGTACAATGAGTATTGCACAGGACAAGAAAGCGAACAATATTGATGACAGTAAGATCGGTCTGCAGGGATACAGCCCGGTATCTTACTTGGACATGGGCCTTGCCCAAAGGGGATCTAAGCAATATAAATCCATTCACAATAAAGTAGCGTATTATTTTACTTCGGCGGAGCAAAAGACGGCTTTTGAGAACAATCCTGAAAAGTACATGCCACAGTATGGCGGTTATTGCGCTTTTGGTATCTACGCCGGTGCCAAGTTTAGGGTAGACCCTAACAAATTCGTGGTAAGTAATGGAAAATATTATTTGTTCTTGAACGATGTTGAGGTCGATGCAAAACAATTGTGGGTTTCTGAAAAAGAATCCAAATTATTGGCTACGGCCAATAAGAATTGGAAAAGCTTAAAAACGAAATAGTGTTTTATTTGTGATTACTTTTTTCAGATTCTTGGCATGCCGACCATATGGTCGGCATGCTTTGTTGTTTTTTGATTTAATGGATCGATGTGTTTATATAGGATATGTACAGTATTTGGACTTATTACATTTGACTGGACTGTTAGAAAAGAGCATGTTTGCAGTTAAAATCAATTTAGAAACATGTCAAAACCAAAAAGAGAGTACACGGCTGAGTTTAATCATCATTTGAACTAGATGGACCAACTTGAAATTGATCAAAGAAATTTCTTCTCGAAGCTGTCAAAGTATGAAGAATCACGATGTTAGAATTTCAACTTGCCGCATTTGCTTATCCAATTCATTAGTATTATTTTGTGTATAGATAGGAGAAGTCGGCTTAATGACGATATTTTTAAAATTGGCATTATCTGGCTATCCTCAAAATTTAAAAGTTTTTACTATAGGTTATTTTATCTTAATCTTCGTATATTTCGATTAATATATTTGCGCAATGGAAAAACCGTCGGATTTTCTATTTAAATTTTAAATCAACTAGCTAGTTTCCCAAACTTAAACCACCTTATATGATTAACTATTGGAGAGCATTAATGCTCGTGATTTCCATTATCTTTATTGCCTGTTCTTCAAATAACGAAGAAATTGACCCTCTAGAAAATGATAACACCCCCCCAGTCTTGGATCTTACATTCAAAGGTTTTCCTAATATTTCAGAAGGCTCACCCATTGTAGTGAGTAAAAAAATCGAAATAGCAATATCGGCCGAAGATTCCAATGGCATAGATAAAATAGAGGCCTTTTTGGACGGTGAGAAAGTGGGGGAGGATGCATCTGCTCCATATTTAATTACTATTGATGTTTCACAATACACATCTAAATCAATTGCAGGAAAATATAAGAATTATACCTTGGAGATTGTAGCGACCGATAGAGCGGGAAACACAACTTCTAAAGAGCAAATAATTAATGTGGACAATGAAATACCCGTTGTCAGTGATGTTTCTTTGATTCCTGAATCAACTTTGACAGGGAACACAAACCCATTTTCATTTCTGGTTTCGGACAATGAGGGACTAGAATCCATTATGCTCTATCTCAATGAAGAATTGTATGCACAAGTCGAAATTGAGGAGCCTTATGAATCGAACATCGATACATCAGTTTTACCGGATGGTTCGAACATACTCAAGATAGAGGCCACGGACGTTGCCGGTAATATGGCAATCTTTGAGCTTGATTTTATAACAGATAACTCTGGCCCGGTGGTTTCATTCGAAAACCTAACAGATCAAATCATCATCGATGAAGTATTGCTATTGAATCCTACTGTAACGGATGAATATTCTGAGGTGGTTTCAATTGAAATTAAGTTCAACGACGAGACGCTCACCGTTACGGATTCAGAAGCACCAATCAATTATGAATTCGACCCCGAAAATTATTCGGTCGGGGAAAGCACTTTTGAAATTATCGCTATCGATGGATTGGGAAATACATCTTCAATGACAATAGATGCCAACATTTACCGCAGACTTATTGAAATTAATATTCCCGAGAATCGTATTAACCCATCCATTACGGCAGCAGTTGTATTTGTTTCTCGTATGGACGGATCAAATGTTGTCTGGCAAGAGATTGTCCCTGAGGACCGACAAATCATCCTCAGCGTACCGGAATCGTTTGACTTGTCCACCGAATTTATGGTTTCTTTCTTTATGGAGGATAATGGAGGTATGGCAAGTATAACAACACATCAAAATCTGACAAGGGGCAATCCAGGCGTACTTAACTTGGCAGAACCGGTTAGAAGAGAGGGAAATGGTTCAGGTAGGCAGGTGCCCATTGTTAATTTCCTTTCCAACGATGTTTTGATTGGCGAAAGCGGTCCCTCCTATAGTTTTTTTCAATCAACAGATGATTCACCTGCGAGTTATACCGTTTATCTTGATACGGCCCAAGATTTTTTAAATATTTCAACCGCTGAGGATCCTGTATATCTTGATCCTTTCGATCAAGTGTATGTATTTGATCTTTCGACATACGAAAATACCTTAATATCCTACCCTCCGGCATCGGATTATACCTTGGACAAAGCCAACTTGCGTAATGACAATCTTGAGAACGGACAGCTGGTGGTTAGTTCGCCCAATATATTGGCCAATACAAATTCAGTTATGCGTATTGCAGGAGCTTTGTCACAAGAAGATGAAGTATCCAACAAGTTTCACGAGATGTTTGTTTGGAACCGGGTAGGGAATTTAGATACCCCTATGGATTACACCTTGAATTCAACGTTCTATTCATATAGACATGCTCTCCATTTTGGTAATTATTATACCGAGCGCAAAGGAAGGCCCTTAGCTTCCTACACAGTGCCGGATGTTTCGTTGGACTATTCTATTTCCGATAATGAAATCAATATCGCTGTGCAGGGAACAGAACATGTAGTGGGTAGGGTTCAGTGTGTGGATTTCGACAATCTTACCTATGTTTGGAACATTACGTATGACAGTGAGAACATAAGTACCGTAATTATACCTGAATTGCCCGTAAGTATTTCCCACCCCATAGAATCTGCCCATCAGAGCGGTAATATCAAAGTAGAGAAGGTGGAACTGATTTCATATGGTTCCATATCATCATATGATCAATATATTGACAGGATGGTGAAGAATCAAACCAATGTGCTAGAAGCCACGGATTGGTATCAATTGGTGTTCAAGTCCAGGACTGGCGACTTTAACATCCCAATTAGAGATTTTCTATTTCAGTAAGCCATTGATTTCAAGTTGCTTTAAGTTGCCCTCCTCCCGCTAAACCGGACAGTTTGGAATTTGAGTTCCTGGGATTAATTTGTAACTCGTGCCGAGCAAGGAGAGAGTATAAAGTTTCGCTGTTCCCCAGAATGGCTACCGCTCGTTTTTAACAAGTGCCAATAAGAGCAATAAAAAATAAAACCTTTTAGAACCACAGATCTAAAAGGTTTTCTTTTATACGGCAATTTTACCATGGAGTAGGCCTTTCACTTTTTTGATAAATGTAGGATCCATAATTTTAATGAATGCATTTTTTTATTCTTATCCAGATGATAATTATGGCGCAATGGCGATTTGAACAGGGAAACCTTCCATAAGTTCTGATTTTTTATAACCGAAGAATAAAAAAACCAAAACCTATGAATTATTAATAAGTATTGGCCCAAAATCTTTCGGAACTTTGACCTGTTAACCCCCAAAATCCATTATCATGAGGAATATCTTAGATTACAGGACAGTCTTGGGTTTGGCTTTATGTCTGCTGTGCAGTTCTCTGTCCGCTCAACTGGCATCGGTCTACTCGGACAAAAATCAGTTCTTGGAAGAGAACTATAAAAGGCTTGAAAATTTTCAGGAATTAAAATCTCTGGGCTATACGGAAAAGGAGATTTATGAAGACCTGGGAAACGCCAATTTCTTATCCAAGAAATATGAGACCGCACTTTTTTGGTACGGAAAACTCATAGAACTTTCCCAAAATGGTACCCTGGAACGGAACTATCAAAAAAGATATGACTATGCACTATCTAAAATAGATGGTTCCCGGGAATCCGCACAAGAGGAAGATGAAAATTGGACAGAGCTGATTCTGGAAGATTACCAGATGACCAAAGCAGCTCCTTATCGGGAGAAACGTGTTTCTTTTAGGGACACGTTTCGGCCTTTGAAATTTCAGACTGCTGGAGACGGTCTTTCTTTAGGGGTTCAGGAACCTTTTGATACGGACCCGACGGCAAAAATGAACTACAATGCCCCGGTTGTGGTAACAAAGGACGGGAATACTGCCTATTTTAGTAAAGCGACCTATGTGAAACCTGTTACCGGCATTTTTTCCAAAAAAGAATTGGTCCATAGAATCTATAAGGCGGACAAGGTAAACGGTGAGTGGAAAACCATCAGGGAATTGCCACTTTGCCCTAACGGGTTTTCCGCTTTGCATCCTACGGTTTCCGTAGATGGCAAGCGACTTTTCTTTGCCTCCAATATGCCCGGCACCTTTGGGGAATATGATATTTATGTTTCCAATATAGGCCGGAATGGCAGCATTGGTATTGCTAAAAATTTAGGCGAAAAGGTAAATACAAAAAAGAACGATATGTATCCTAAGATCATGGAAAATAATACATTGGTATTTGCTTCCGAAGGCCATAAGGGATACGGAGGGCTCGATGTTTTTATGGTGCAGATAGAACAACGTAAAGTTGGCCTGGCCATAAACTTGGGCAGTCCGGTCAATAGCGTAAGAGATGACTTTTCAATTCACTTTGAAAAACAGAACGGGATGGGCTATGTAGTTTCAAATAGAGGTAAAAAAGGAAACAATGCCCAAAAAATAGCCTTTTCCTATCTTGGCCATAGCGACGGTGCCATAGAAAAAGATTATCACCTATTGGAGGCTGCCAACAACGGCCGGATAAACTATTCCTCCAATATGTTCGAAGATGAATGACCAAAATACATCAAATAGATACCCCCAGATCTAGTTGATGGTTACTATTCAAAAGATTAAGACTTTTGAAGGCGATACTTACCCAAATCATAAAAATTTACTCAAATGGACTATACGTACACAATATTCAGAAAAATAGGTTTCCCCCTTGTTTTTATGTTGGTTCTTGGAAACTTAGCGGTATTTGCCCAGGAAACCGGTTCCGACCTAAGTTCGAGCAGTACCTATCACAATCAATTGTTTTTTAATCGGTTCTTGATCAATCCTACCTTTTCATTGGTAAGGGAAAACAAGTCCTATTTAAATATACTCCACAGAAACCAATATGCTACTTTTGATGATAACAGTCAAAACTATTTTATAGGATTTAGCAATAAGCTGAATGAAAGAACGGCCTTGGGTATCGGTGTCTATAGTCAATGGTCGGGTGTCATACAGGAATTCGGCTTTAATGCCAATTATGCCACATCCGTAAGGTTGGGAGATAAGACCAAACTCGCCTTTGGAACCAATGTTACCTATTTTAACCAGGGTTTGGATAAAAATAGGGTCGTGATCACAGAAAACGATCCTGAAGTGGCGGAAGCAAGAAAAGAAAGTAAGATCGCCGTTCAACCGGGAATCAATCTTTCCGTTGGGAATTTTGATTTTGGTCTTTACGCCAAAGATCTGTTGCGCTATAACCAGACGACCAATGAGTTTTTGACCAATTTAAATGTGAATAGTATAAGTGCATCTTTACAGTACACCCATAATTTTACGGCAGGTAGAGGGCTGTTCGAGAGTGCCCGGTTAATGCCGTTGGCACAGATCGGTAAGAACGAGGATGGCAGCCTGTCCTATTTAGGGTCATTATTGCTGGATTTGCCCAAATATGGATGGCTTCAAACAACAATAGACGATGAGTATGGCATTTCTGCAGGAATAGGCTTCAATTTAAGCAAAAAGATGTCCCTGGGATATCTAATGGAAAAAGACCTTTCCCGGGAAGATGCCAATTTAGGATGGAACCATGAACTTTCCCTGGCCTATAAATTTAAGGAAGAAGGTATCTCCGGAAACATTTATGTTGAGGCATCGCAGGATAGTAAGATAGACCGTATTGTCCGAAACTACGAAGAACAGATTGCAAGCCTTATTGCGGAAAGGGACAGGGCGAAAAAGAAAACAAAAAGAAAAAATATACCGGGCCCCACAGGGGAAGAAAGCTCTTTGGCCTATCAAAACCGTATGATCTTGGACGAATTGATCCTAAGACAGGATTCTATTGAAGAAGCACGTACCGCAGCCTTCGAACAACGTTTTGAGACCGTAGTAAGGCTTTTGAGGAATGATGTCAAGAACAGTATCAAATCTAACTTGAGCGAATTTAGCAAAGAAGAAAATACGGTATTGGTGTCCAACGATATGCAGGAAGATATTAAAGAGGCCTTCGCCAATGAAGAAAGAAGAAAGAACTTTGCAAAGCTGCCCATAAAGGTTTTGGGAGAATCCGATATTATTGGTGTAAAGTCCGGATACTATGTCATTGCCAATGTATATTCCAATAAAAAGTATTTAAATGCCTTTATAAACGATTTAAAGAAAAAGGGAATCAAGGCCAAGCAGTTTTACAATAAAGAGAATGGATTGCATTATGTGTATCTGGCGGATTATGACTATAAACAAGATGCACAAACTGCATTTGTATCCGATATGAACGGTAAGTACCGCGATGAAAAATGGATCATGCAGGTCGATAATTCCATGGCCACGGTTTCCAATACATTTGAAGATGATGAATATTAAGGACAAAAGAGAATACCGATTTAACAAATTACATAACGGAACAAGGATAATTTATAGGTACGACATCAGGTTTTAGTATTTCTATGTTTGAGTAAATTGTCGACAGAAGGAGGGGTAGTATCCGGGGGGATAACTGGGCCCCCTCCTTTTTCGATTAAAGTGCTATGGGTGAAATATACTTATGGTAAATGTTAAGGTTTTCTAAAACAGAAAACAGCAAAAATCCGATGAAATGCTATCGAATTGTGCATTTTAACGAAAAAAATCACACATTTGTCCGATGTGTTTCATAAATAAGTAAATTCCCAATGTGAATGTTAGAGACAATTAGTATTAACCCCAAATCCCCCAGAACATGGAAAATTTCTACCTACCTCTCTTTACAAGTAACAATTCGGTTATAGATATGGACGAGAGTGTGAGAACACTTTCGGATTTTAGAATTCGTCTTAGCGCAATTTTCAAGCCGCTCTTTTATAAAATGTATTTTCATTTCGGATTTCATTTTACCCAGGGATAGCTTAACAGTTTCCAAAACAAAATTTTAGTAGTTCATGGATACATGAACCGGGTCGATTTAATGCCCGTCCACAGTTCGGATAAAACTATTTGAACCGGATAATTTCTGTTTGATTTTTCAGATGGATATAACCCCTATTTTTTTGTTTTAAGATTGTCTAATAGACGTTTTGGCCCAGACTTTACTCAATACTAACCCCTGTAAAACTATCCCCCCGGATACTACACAGGACAATACTTTTTAATTATGCAAACAGATTTTTCAAAAATTATGGTCATAGAAAAGGACCAAAAATTACATGATGCCTATAGAGCATATTTTGAAACTTATATGGAATATGATCTTGTCGGGATTTATTCAAAGGTCAATGCTGCCTTAAAGGATATTAAGAAATTTCGACCGGATATTATCGTATCAGAAGTTGCACTCCCGGAAATGAACGGCATCGATGCCATTAAGTTGATCCGAAGAAAAGATTGGAGCGTTAAAATTATCATGATAAGTGATAATAATGACTTTACCATTATCAAAAGAGCTTTTAAAAGTGGGGCAAACGGGTATTTGACCAAACCTATGACCGAAGAAAAATTGCATCATGCCCTAACCTGTGTTAAGGAAGATGGCGCTACTATTAGCAATGATATTGTGAAAAAGGTGGTGTCTAACCTCCATCGTAAGTCGTTTAAGTTCTTTTCGGAACGGGAAAATCAAATAGTGGATTATCTATGCAAGGGCGCTACCTATAAAATGATAGCGGAAAAGCTTTTTGTGACCACGAGCACCGTTAACTTTCACATTCAGAATATATACCTGAAGTTGGACGTAAATTCTAAATCCGAAGCTCTGGCCAAATTAGGGCAATTATAAACACACATCCTCCGTTTTTTAGTTTTACAACAATAAAGTTCCCCAAATATCCCCCTAAAAGAACTAAAGAGCGGAGGTTTTATAAAGAATATTTCAAAAGAGTTCATGGACCATAAAAACTATTCAATATATTGATCTGTAATTTTTTATACATTTATAACACATCTACTCGTTTATTTCCTTCACTGCCTATCGTATAAATATTTAATACGAATTATGCCCTAAGAGCGATCATTTGTTTTATTTTTATTCTTTGCCCAAGGCTTACCTTGGAGCTTATGCCCTTTGTAGAAAGCTGGCTTTTTTAAACTATGGAAATAAGATGAAGTATTATCTGGGTCTTGATGTTGGTAGCTCCTCCATTAAAATTGCATTGGTAGATATACAGACGGGGAAAAGTATCGGTGTATTGCAAGAGCCAGAAACGGAGATGTCTATGTTGGCCATAAAAAATGGTTGGGCGGAACAAGACCCCGAGGACTGGTGGCGTTGTGTTTGCACAGGAATTTCTCGGATAAAAAAGCAATTTAATGTTTCTTCCGATGCCATAAAGGGCATTGGAATATCCTACCAAATGCACGGCTTGGTTTTAGTGGATAGGGAAGGGACCGTCTTGCGTGATTCCATAATATGGTGCGATAGTCGTGCCGTGACCATTGGGGAAAGTGCTTTTGCCGCCCTTGGAAATGATAAGTGTACCAGGAATTTGCTAAACTCTCCCGCTAACTTTACGGCGTCAAAATTAAAGTGGGTCAAGGAAAATGAACCTGAAATTTTCAAGAAGACCTATAAATTCATGCTGCCCGGGGATTATATTGCATACAGACTTTCAGGAGTTATGAATACCACCATTTCTGGACTTTCCGAAGGAATTTTTTGGGATTTTAAGGAAGACGATTTGGCAGATTTCTTAATGGAGCATTATGGTTTTGAAACTTCTTTGGTCCCGAGAATCGTAGCTACTTTTTCCGAACAATGCTCTGTGAATGAAAATGGTGCGGAGGAAAGTGGGCTCACCATGGGAACCCCTATTTTATATCGTGCCGGTGATCAGCCCAATAATGCACTTTCGCTCAATGTTCTTGATCCGGGAGAAGTGGCCGCTACCGGAGGAACATCCGGAGTGGTATATGCCGTAACGGATCGCCTTTCGGTCAAGGAAAGTGCCAGGGTGAACAATTTTGCCCATGTAAATTATAAGAAAGGGGAAGCTGTCCGAATCGGAAAACTGCTTTGTATTAATGGAGCGGGAATACAGTACAGGTGGTTATTGAACAATCTGGATGTTTCTTCCTATGATGAAATGAATACCCTGGCTTCCGGGATTTCCATAGGTTCGGACGGTGTTTGTATCATTCCCTATGGCAATGGGGCCGAGCGTATGCTCAACAATCTAGAGGTCGGGACTAGAATCCTAAACCTTAACCTGAACAATCATTCAAAAGCGCATTTGTGCAGGGCGGCTTTGGAAGGTATTGCCTTCTCTTTTGTATATGGTATGGATATTATGAAGTCCGATGGTATCCAGATCAATGTGATAAGAGCTGGAAATGACAATCTTTTCCGTTCGGAAATATTTGCAAATACCATTGCTACACTTATTGATCATGATATAGAGATTTACCAAACGACCGGTGCTATAGGTGCGGCAAGGGCGGCTTCATTACACAAAGGTGATTTTGAATCTTTCGGACAACATATTATGAAAAACGATTATGTAATGACATATAGGCCAATGGACAATAAAGAGGAATATAAAAAGGCATATGATTGTTGGAAAAAAGAATTGGAACTAATCTTATAATAAAAAAACTATGACTTTACTTGGGGATAAAGAATATTTTAAGGGCATTGGAGAAATAAAATACGAAGGGGCAACATCGGACAATCCGTTGGCATTTAAGTATTATAACCCAAATCAGGTCGTTGCAGGAAAGACCATGCGGGACCATTTTAAGTTCGCCATTGCCTATTGGCATACGTTTTGCGGACAGGGAGCCGACCCTTTTGGGCCGGGTACCCAGAATTTTGAATGGGACCGGGCCAAGGATCCGATACAGGCGGGCAAGGATAAAGCGGATGCGGCTTTTGAGTTCATAAGCAAAATGGGATTTGATTATTTCTGTTTTCATGATTTCGATTTAATTCAGGAAGCCCCTACTTTTTCCGAATCCGAAAAAAGACTGGCGATTATTACAGATTATATAAAAGAGAAAAAGAAAACATCGGGTATCAAATTATTATGGGGAACGGCCAACTGTTTTTCCAACCCCAGATACATGAACGGGGCGGCCACTAATCCCGATTTTGATGTGGTCGCCAGGGCCGGGGCGCAGATAAAACTGGCTATGGACGCAACAATGGCCCTAGAAGGTGAGAATTATGTGTTTTGGGGCGGGCGTGAAGGTTATATGTCACTTTTGAATACGGATATGGGAAGGGAACTGGACCATATGGGACAGTTTTTGGCCATGGCCAGGGACTATGCACGCGGGCAAGGATTTAAAGGCAATTTCTTTATAGAGCCCAAGCCTATGGAACCCAGTAAACATCAATACGATTTTGATACGGCCACGGCCATTGGTTTTTTAAGGGAATACGGTCTGGAAAAGGACTTTAAGATCAATATAGAGGTAAATCATGCCACTCTGGCACAGCACACGTTTCAACATGAGATGGCGGTCGCCGCAAAAGCGGGAATGTTGGGTAGTCTGGATGCCAATCGCGGAGATTATCAAAATGGCTGGGACACCGATCAGTTTCCCAATAATATTCTGGAAACTACAGAGGCCATGTTGGTCTTTTTAAAAGCCGGTGGATTGCAGGGCGGCGGAGTGAATTTTGATGCGAAAATCAGAAGGAACTCTACGGATTTAGATGACGTTTTCCATGCGCACATCGGTGGTGCGGATACGTTTGCCAGAGCATTATTGACTGCGGATAAGATTATTTCCTCTTCCTCATATAATGCCCTTAGGGAAAGACGATATAGTTCCTTTGATACCGGAAGTGGGAAAGACTTTGAAGCCGGTAAATTGGAATTAACCGATCTCTATACCATTGCCAAAGAAAATGGGGAATTGGAATTACAAAGTGGAAAACAGGAATTGTTCGAGAATATCATCAACCAATATATTTAGTGGCCCGGGTTAAAGTTTTAAGATGAGGTTCAATAGTGGAAAAGCACGTCCTATTTCTATTAAAAAACGAGTTGTATACTCATAAATTTGTTATTCAGCTATAATACACTGTCGTTTGATCTTTTCTGATATTTTGATTTTTTATAAAGATGTATATTGTGAATTCTAAACCTAACTCAATAAAGATTATCTATGCAAATAAAGGAATCCTCAGAAGTTTATGATGTAATCATCGTTGGCTCTGGAGCTGGAGGTGGTATGGCCACTAAACAATTGGCGGATGCAGGCCTTAATGTTGCCGTTGTGGAAGCGGGGCCGTTTTTTGATCCTGCCGATCCCAAAACCATGACCCAGTTAAAATGGCCTTATGAATCCCCGAGACGAGGTGCCGGAACGGACCGATATTTTGGCGAATGGGATATGGCCTATGGCGGATTCGAGGTAGATGGGGAACCCTATACCCAGGAAGGTGATACGGATTTTTGGTGGTACCGATCAAGAATGTTGGGTGGACGTACCAATCATTGGGGGCGTATATCCCTTCGCTTTGGCCCCAGGGACTTTAAGGGGAAGACCCGGGACGGTCATGGGGAGGATTGGCCCATTGGTTATGACGATGTTAAACCCTATTACGATAAAGTAGATAAATTAATCGGTGTCTTTGGAACTAATGAAGGCCTGAGGGATGATCCGGACGGTTTCTTTTTACCGCCTCCCAAGCCAAGGCTACATGAGCTTTTTTATATTGATGGGGCAAAAAAATCCGGCATTCCTGTAATACCGGGAAGATTGTCTATGTTGACCAAGAAAATCAACAATGATAGAGGAGTATGTTTCTATTGTGGCCAATGTGCAAGATCTTGTCAGGTATATGCAGATTTCTCATCTGGGAGTTGTTTGATATTCCCGGCACAAAAAAATGGGGGTAGGGTCAAGATTTTTGTGAATTCTATGGTCCGTGAAGTCACCACCAATGCCGAAGGAAAAGCCACGGGAGTATCCTATATAAGCAAAGATGATAGAAAAGAATATAAATTAAAGGGCAAAATAGTCATATTGGCGGCATCTGCCTGTAGTTCCGCACGGATATTGCTAAACTCCAAAAGTAAGCAACACCCTAACGGATTGGGGAATAGCAGTAACTTGATCGGTAAATATTTGCACGATTCAACAGGGGCCAGTGCGGCCGGTTTTATCCCCGCTTTAATGAACAGGAAAATCTCCTATAATGAAGATGGGGTGGGAGGCATGCATGTATATTCCCCATGGTGGGGAGATAATACCAAATTGGATTTCCCCAGAGGCTATCATATCGAGGTTTGGGGAGGAGCCGGGCAGCCCAATTATGGTTTTGGTTGGAACCCCAATGAATTTAATAAGTTTTTTGGTCTTAAAGTGGGTGGTTATGGTGATAGCCTTCGGGAGGACGTAAAAAAATACTACGGCTCCGTTATTGGTTTCGGGGGCCGTGGAGAAGGTATAGCCCGTAAGGAAAACTATTGTGAAATTGACCCCACCACTGTTGATGAATATGGTATTCCCGTATTAAAGTTTAATTACAAGTGGTCCGATCTGGAAATTAAACAGGCAAAACATATGCAGGATACCTTTGAGGAGCTTATTCATAATATGGGTGGCCATCCTTTGGGTGAAAAGCCCGGCAAGGATAAAAATTATGGATTGGAGGCCCCGGGTAAGATCATACATGAAGTAGGCACGACAAGAATGGGCAATGATCCCAAAACCTCGGTAACGAATAAGTTCAATCAGCTGCATGATGTGGACAATGTTTTTGTGGTAGATGCAGGGCCTTTTGTATCTCAGGCGGATAAAAACTGTACCTGGACCATATTAGCACTTTCCTGGAGGGCATCGGACTACATAATCGAACAATTGAAACAGCAAAATATCTAGAAGACGATGGACAGAAGAAAAAGTATACAAACCATTATACTGGGTGCCGGTGCTTCCGCACTTGCTTTTCACGGTTGTAAAACGGAGCAAAGCTCACCAAATGAGGAAATTATTGCCTCAGAAGATACCAACTATTTTGGCAGGACGCCCAAGGAATTGGAGCGGATAGAAAAGTTGAATGCCGAACAGTTGTTCAACGAACATGAATTGGAGACGATAGGAGTGTTGAGTACGGTGATTCTTCCGCCAAAAGAGCCCCATGGCGGACCTATAGAGGCAGATGTTCCCAATTTTATCGAATTTATGGGAAAAGACCTGCCAGAAATGCAAACTACCCTGTTGGGAGGATTAATGTGGTTGGACCATAAAAGTAATACAGATTTTGGAGTAGAATTTAAATCGGCCAACTTAGAACAGCAAAAACAGTTATGCAATCAGATTTGCTGGCATGATGAAGAGATTCCCTTGGACGAACAACCTTTGGAGATTCAATTTTTTGCTTTAATGAGGAGTTTAACGGTAACAGGATATTACACCTCCAAAGTTGGTATTGCCGATTTGGGCTATAAAGGAAACATGCCCAATGTGTGGAATGGTGTACCCCAGGATGTCCTGGATCAACATGGAGTGGCCTATGATCCGGAATGGATCGCAAAATGTGTAGATCAAAGCAAACGTGGCATCATTGCCGAATGGGATGAAAACGGAAATCTACTTACCTAAGGTCAAGTTATGTTCATTTTTTATAAATGAACGACCGGGTCTAAATAATTTGTCTTTGGTTCCTGATCATTTTTAATGAGAACTCAAATTCTTTTTCTAGTAACGCTAAGTTTTATCCTGTCCTGTAAAAGACAGGATAAACATAAAACGGTGGTGGAAAAGGCTCCAAAAAAGGAAACCGGACCTGTAGGTACATCAAAACAAGTAGCATCTAAAACAGTATCGGGGTTACGGACTTTTAAAGGCCTTTCAGATACTACATTCATTAGGCTTGCCGATTTTAGCGATGAATTTTCGTATGATTTAAGATATGCTACCGAAAACAATTTTTTAAAGGCCAAAGTTTATGATTGTGCAGAATGTTATACCAGGGTAAAGACTGCTAAAGCTTTAATTGAGGCCAACAACGACTTTAAGGAGCAAGGCCTGCGTTTACGGTTTTTTGATTGCTATAGGCCTAACTCCGTGCAATATAAAATGTGGAAGATAGTGCCCAATCCCCAATATGTGGCAGACCCTAAAAAAGGATCTATACATAATAAAGGAGGTGCCGTGGATGTTACATTGGAAACACTGGACGGAAAAGTATTGGATATGGGCACGGATTTCGATTTTTTTGGTAAACGTGCCTATCACGATAACCTTGATTTGCCTAAAGAGATATTGAAAAACAGAAAATTGCTCAAGGAGACCATAGAAAAATATGGTTTTTGGTCAATCCGGACGGAATGGTGGCATTACAATCTTTCTTCTGCTTCCAATGATAAAGTAGCCGATTTTAAATGGGATTGTAAGGAATAGCTGTTAAAACCCTTAAGCCTATAGTAATCTGTTATTATATTCAAAGGGAAGACATGGTCGCTGTTCGGAAGATTTGGAGGGGTAGATGAAGTTTTAAATTTTAAGGAAAAAAAGCTTACCATAATTTGAAGCTATTTTTATCCAAAAACTCTTAATAATCTATTCAACTTTTATATTTTTGCATTCTCTTTTCAAGAAACCATATTTTTTGGTGCTTGAAATTATAATATTGAAGTTTTACAGCTGAACAAGCTGTTTTTCGGGATGTGGCGCAGTCCGGTAGCGCACACGGCTGGGGGCCGTGTGGTCGCAGGTTCAAATCCTGTCATCCCGACGAACCACTTTTAAGTGAATATCAAAGCACTGTCAACTGACTGATTGGCAGTGCTTTTAATTTTTATTGAATTCATCTGATATCATCTAAAATCATATAAAAGGTGTAGAGTTCGGTGAATGAATTGGTACGTTCCTTGTGCATAATTTTGATAGCATATAAGGCTATTTAGGGTCGTCTTGGCAAACAATATGTGTTTCATTTTAAGACCTGTACCATGCGGAACAACAGTACATTAAAAGTTCTCATTTTTACTAGAGATCACTCAAACAATCCAAAAAGACTTACCATTTACGCACGGATAACCGTGGATGGAAGACGAGCTGAAATCAGTTTGAAACGCTACGTATCGGAGAATGAATGGGATGAAAACCGAAGTAGAGTTGTCGGCTTCTCACAAAAGACACGTTTGCTGAACAGCTATCTAGATGAGGTTTACGTTCAGATAATGGATTCTCATAAGCAGTTGTTGAGTGAGGGGAAAGTAATTACTGCACAATCCATCAAAGCGCGTTTTCTAGGACAGGATAATCAAAATAAAACTTTAAAAGAACTTATAAAGTACCATAACCAGACACAAGTTTTGATTCTGCGACCAGGTACCATGAAGAACTACTATTCCACGGAAAAGTATCTACATAAGTTCTTGGATGAGAAATTGAAGCTTCCCGACATCTATTTGAAACAGTTGGACTACAAGTTCATTACAGATTTTGAGCAATATCTCAGAACTTATAAGCCCAAAAAAGCTAGAAAGACCTGTGCCAACAATGGAGCCATGAAACACTTGGAACGGTTAATGAAAATGGCAAATCTTGCGGTAAGGTTGGAATGGTTGCAAAAAGACCCATTTCGCAATTATAAGCTAAACTTTCATAAAACAGAACGGAGGTATCTTACGGAAAGGGAACTTCAGCGCATTGAGGAAACAACTTTCAATGGAGCCGGATATGAAAAGGTAAAAGATGTATTTCTGTTTTCATGCTATACTGGGCTTTCACATATTGATGTCAAGGAATTGAAATCACATCAGTTGGTTTTGGGAATCGACGAAAACCTCTGGATACATACCAAAAGGGAAAAGACCAATGAAACATTAAAGATTCCACTGTTGTCCAAGGCAAAAGAAATTATTGAGAAGTACACAAAAAATACAAGACCTGATGTTTTTGGGAAACTTCTTCCTGTATTCAGTAATCAAAAGACGAATTCATACTTAAAGGTAATAGCTAAAGCCTGTGGTATTAACAAGCATATGACCTTTCACACTGCTAGGCATACTTTCGCCACAACGGTAACTTTGTCCAACGGAGTACCTATTGAGACTGTTTCAAAACTATTGGGACATACAAAGCTATCCACCACCCAGATTTATGCAAGGGTATTGCAGAAGAAAGTAGGGGAGGATATGCAAAACCTGATGGACCTTTTTGAAGCAAAAATAGAATAGGGCGCATCCTACTTTTTGGTTATTGAAAAGCCCTTTTTAGGATATTCAAAACTAAGGGGAAAAGCAAGAGGGTAACGCGCTAAAGCGGCGTTACTTTTTTTAATTATTTCATTTTCAAGTTGTTATGTTAATATTTGAAAATGCTGTATGGCAAAAATTGCACTAAATGTCTTTTTGAGCCCTGTAAATAAAGGAAAAAAGTACTGTAACTGGATTTTAGGATAAATGATAAGTAATTGATTGTGATTGGCTTAATTATGTTTGAAAACGAATATGAATGTTTTGATCTTCCGTTTTTTACACCAAAAGCTCCGTAATGCTTGTAAATACTACAAAAAACTACTGTAATGGAATTGAAAAAGAAAAGGAAAAGTGATTTTACAGCTATAAGCATCAATAGAATAACGGCCAGTAGATTTCGGGAATACTCCAAAGAAATATCAAAATCCCATTCACAGACCTTGGATTGTATGATTGATTTTTTTGAGGAGACAAATACTACTCCCCTCAACCGATATACTCTGAATCTTATAAAATTCCAGAACGAGATTTTAAAAAGACTGGAATATATCATTGAGCTTATTAGGGAGCAGGAACGAAAGTATCATAAGCCTACTTATGAAATGTTGAAGTCCCTTTTTGATGGTAAACCCTATAAATTTTCAAAAAAGGTAAGTCAAAATGAAGAGGAAGAAGAACTAATGTTCAAAGAACAAAGGCTGACGAAAGAGGAATGGCTTTTTCGTGAAAATGTAGTTGAAGGGAAAGAATATGAACGTTTGAGCCAATCGAACAAAGAGATAAGAAGTGTGGTTTCTAACCTTATTGATAAATTGATTTTTGTCAAACCCACTTTTGGGACGCTTGAAACGCAAAACAAGGTTAGCTTTCATAATAGCTTTGGAAATATACACTCAATACTTTCCGTGATAATAAGAACAATAATAACCTTTGTTGTAAATTGAATGAAAAACACCTATTTTAAAAGGATTTTTTATATTTTAATCAATAGGTAGAAAACAGTTATAACTTTCTAAGTGGTTGACCTCAAAAATGTTTTGAAATTTATCATTGCAGCTTTCAGCTCCTGTATTTGTTCACAAGAGCTCCCGCCTATTCAAAATTTTGCGCCATCAGAGTATCATTCAGAAAGTCAAAATTGGGCTGTGGCACAAGCTTGGGACAAGACCATTTTGGCGGCCAATAACAATGGGCTGTTGCGGTTCAATGGGGCTTTTTGGAAGTTGCACCCTTCGCCAAACGAATCCATTATTCGGTCGTTAAAAGTAATCGACAATCGGATTTATACGGGTTCTTACATGGAGTTCGGTTATTGGGAAGAAGATGTTATGGGTAAGCTGCAATATACCAGTTTGTCCCAAAAAATGAAGGTCGATTTACTCCAAGATGAAGAGTTTTGGGGCATTTTAGCATTGGAAGATTACGTGGTTTTTCAATCACACAACCGCATATATATTTATGATCATATAAATAAAGCCCTTAACAAGATTGATTCAGATTCATTTTTACCCAAAATGTATCGAGTTGGGCGAACCATTTATTTTCAGCAAATCGGTAAGGGCATTTTTAAGATTGAAAATGGGACATCAGTTTTGGTATCTGAAGATGATGTGCTCAAAAATGATGAGGTAATCAATGTTTTTGGACAAGAAGAAGGCTTACTGATTTTGACCAAGAACAATGGCTTTTTAAAAATGGAAGGGCAGTCCATCCAAAAATGGGAGACGGGGGCAGATTACCTTTTGGGGGAAATAAGTCTTTACAGCGGAATACAGCTTCGAGGCGGTGGATTTGCACTAGGAACCATATCGCATGGTCTTATCTTATTGGATGGTCAAGGAGCTGTCACGTACCACATAGATCAAGTTAAGGGGTTACAGAATAATACGGTGCTTTCCCTGTTTGAAGATGGTGATGAAAATATTTGGTTGGGATTGGATGTGGGTATCAGTTATATCAACAGAGATTCACCGTTTCAGATTTATCCAGATCATAAGGGTTTGGTCGGAAGCGTTTATGCCTCTGCTTCAAGAAACGGGAAGCTGTATTTGGGCACCAATCAAGGACTTTTTTATAAAGAGTTAGGGGATGGCTCAGACTTTCAATTTATAGAAGGTACCCACGGTCAGGTATGGTCATTAAAAGAAATTGACGGAAAACTTTTTTGCGGACACCATAGCGGAACCTTTGTGGTGAAAGGGAATAAGGTTCGGAAAATAACAGATATTCTAGGCGCTTGGAAGATTGATGAAATACCCGATCATCCAAATCTTCTTTTACAAGGAAGTTATGACGGATTGTATGTTTTGGAGAAAACAAACAGTACATGGAAATTACGAAACAAGATTGAAGGATTTCAACATTCGGCACGCTTTTTCGAAATTTTCAAGAACCAAGTTTTTGTAAACCATGAGTACAAGGGCGTTTTTAAATTGAAATTGAATGATGGTTTTTCCCATTTCCAATCCATCGAAATTGACACTTTAATAAGGGGTTCAAATTCTGGAATGGTAAAATACAAAGGTGATTTGCTTTACGCTTACAAAAAAGGAATATTCAAATACGATTGGACCAAAAATCAGTTTATAAAAGATAGTGTCCTAGGTCAGCTTTATTCGGAGGAAGAATATGTTTCGGGCAAAATGACTTTGGATAAAAATGAAAACCTTTGGACATTTTCAAACTCCAATATCGGTTTTGTGCCACAAGGAAGCCTTGGTAGTAGTCCCAGCATAAAAAAAGTTCCACTGACTGAAGATATGCGCAACGGAATCATTGGGTATGAAAGTATTACGGCTTTGGATAACGGTAAGTATTTGCTAGGAGCACGTTCTGGATATTTTACCATCGATATCAACAATATTCAAAAAAAAGAGTTCAAGGTTAATATATCCGCCATCAACAAAGTTGGAAAAAGCAGAAACAAAACTGGGGCTGGTCAATTGAATCAAAATGAAGTGGGAAATTTTGAAAACACCGACAACAACCTTCTGTTTGAATACCATGTGCCCATCTATAACAGGTACATAAAGCCCCAATACCAATATGCGTTGGAAGGCATTTATCCCAATTGGAGTCATTGGTCCAGTAATGCATTGGTCACTTTTGAAAACCTTCCCTCTGGAAATTACACCTTTAAAGTAAGGGCAAAAATGGGAGATGCAGTTTCAAATAATGTCGCATCCTACAGTTTTAGAATAGCGAAACCTTGGTATGCATCCAATTTGTTTTTGGTCATTTATGCACTACTGGCCATTGCAGGTTCCATTGCCATTCACAATGCCTATAAGCGATTTTATAACAGAAGACAACAGAAATTGATTCTCAGAAACCAACGTAAAATGGCGTTGGCCAAAGCTCAAAACGAAAAGGAAATCATCAAGCTCAAAAACCAACAATTAAAAAAAGAGTTTAAGGATAAAAGCAACGAGTTGGCGGCCTCTACAATGAGTATCATTAAAAAGAACGAACTTTTGGCAAAGGTCAAACAAGAACTTTTGGCCAGTATGGAAAATAAAGATGCCGTAAAATCCATAATAGAGATCATTGACAAAAGCTTAAAGCAAAATGATGATTGGGAACTCTTTAAAGAAGCTTTCAATAATGCGGATAGAAAGTTTTTGAAGAAATTGAAAAGTGCCCACCCAAATCTGTCTCCAAATGATATTAGATTGTGTGCTTACCTACGCTTGAATTTATCTTCAAAAGAGATAGCCCCCATGTTCAATATTTCACCTAGAAGCGTCGAGATTAAACGTTACAGACTGCGAAAAAAGATGAATTTGGAGCATAATGACAATTTGGTGGATTATATCTTGAAGCTTTAAGCGCTACATTTCTGGATTTATACCTCAACATCACCTATACATCTTCCATTTTCACCCGTTAAACTTCAAAAAATGAGCGTGAAATAAGAAAGTGCTCAAACACCGATAATACAGGCTTTTTATAGTGATTTGATAATTTTTATTGCATTTTTTTAATAAAGTTGACTTTTTGTAGGGGTTATTTTTAAGGATTCTTAAATTTTCCAAATTAGATTGCAAACTCAAAATTAACTCAAATGAAGTATGTCTTATCTTTTCTGTTTTTGTTGTGCAGCATTACTTGGGGGATTGCCCAAAGTTTTTCCATTTCGGGAACGGTATACGATCAATCATTGAATGAGCCATTGCCAGGGGTCAACGTTATTCTTAAGAATACCACCAATGGAACAACTACCGATTTTGATGGCAACTTTACCTTGGACAATGTTTCTGAAGGTGATGTATTAGTATTCTCCTATATCAGTTTTCAGACACAAGAAGTAACCATTTCAAATCAAGATGCGATTACAATATATCTACAAGAAGATGTAAGCACTCTGGATGAAGTAGTGGTTGTGGGGTACGGTACCCAATCCAAAAAAGAAATCACGGGAGCCGTTGCCGTGGTCGGTTCAGAAACTATTGAAGAACTGAATCCCACACGAATAGAACAAGCCTTGCAAGGTCAAGTGGCAGGGGTGAACATTACCGCAGAATCAGGTTCTCCAGGAAGTGGTTCCAATATCCGTATCCGTGGAATCTCCACAAATGGGGAGAACCGTCCGTTGATATTGGTGGATGGAATCCGCATAGAGGACCTAAGTGTATTGAATCCTGGTGATATTGAGAGCATGAACGTATTAAAAGATGCCACAGCTGGTATCTATGGCGTTCAGGCGGCCAACGGTGTCATCTTGATCACTACCAAAACAGGTCGAAAAAATTCAGAACTAAAGTTCAGTTATGATTTCTTCGGGGGATTTCAGCAGACTTCCCGAACCATTCCAGTGCTCAATGCTACCGAATATGCAGTCATCGTTAACGAAGCTTTTGCCGCCAACGGCGACCCAAATCCATTTCCGGATATTTCACAATTGGGTATAGGCACCAATTGGCAAGATGAAGTTTTTCAAAATGCACCAATACTCAATCACAACCTTACCATTACCGGAGGAACGGAAAAATCCACCTTTTCATTGAGTACGGGACTTTTGACACAAGACGGAGTCGTGGGAGGGAGCAAGGCAAATTTCAAAAGGTATTCAACAAGATTAAACATCAATACAGATCTCACTGAAAAGTTGAAGCTCACCGCAAATTTTGCCTACACCGGAACGCAAAGGAGAACGTTGGTGGAAAATACAATCGGTTCAGTACTCTATAGTGCACTCAATATTGCACCGACACAACCTGTTCGGGATTCCAATGGAAATCTTACCCCGACCAATGGACGATTTGGTACTGAAGTGGTGAACCCAATCGGTCTTGTTGAAAGCACCTTTAATAGAGGGCAAGTAGACCGAATAAGCGGAAAATTAGGATTGAACTACGAAATTTTGGAAGGACTTAGCATCACAAGCAATTTTCAATTCAATTATGCAGAAGCACAAGGAAGAAACTTTGCTTTGGTCGGAGACCCCAACCTCAATGGTTCTGTGTTTGACCCAGGAGGGGAAGCCGGTGATTTTGCATTTTTGACCGAGAACAAGGATTTGTTCCGAGATTATATTTGGGATACCTATTTAAATTATGAAAGATTCTTTGGTGAAGACCATAAATTGAATCTTACCTTGGGAACTTCGTATTCTTCCGAAGCAGGTGAATTTTTTGGGGGTAATAGAGGTAATTTAATTGCACCAACCGATTTCCCTAATGCTGATTTATCTAACGCAGTAACCATTCAAAATGGACTTGTGGACAGTGGTCTTAGTGGAAAATTTGATACTAGGCTCTATTCGGTTTTTGCACGTGCCCAATACAATTATAAAGAACGCTATCTGGTATCTGGAGTAATCCGAAGAGATGGTTCGTCCAACTTTGGACCCGACAACAGGTTCGGTTATTTTCCATCTGGATCTATAGGATGGGTAGCAACCGAAGAAGACTTTTTATCGAACACTGGACAGTTGGATTTCTTGAAAATCAGGGCCAGTTACGGAATCATCGGGAATGACCAGATTAGGGCCAATGCATTCCGTTCCGTGTTGGATGGCGAAGGAACCTATGTGTTCAACAATCAATTGTTTTTTGGAAGGGCAAGTGGAGTTTTATCCAATCCAGAAATTAAATGGGAAGAACAAAAGACATTGGACATAGGTTTTGATGCGCGACTTTTTAACAGTACTATTGATATCACGGCTGATTACTTTACCAGAACAACAGATGGGCTTTTATTGCAACCCCAAGTATCCGGTATTTTGGGAGTGAATGCTCCAGGGGCACTGGCTCCATTTGTAAACGGAGGTAAAGTGAGAAACTCAGGTTTTGAATTTGCCATCGGATATGATTATAACCCTTCAGAAGATTTCTCGTTCGGAATCAACTACAATGTCACATTCCTTGATAATGAAGTGTTGGAGGTGAACAACGAAGCCGGATTCATCCAAGGAGGTGCATTTGGTGTAGGGCAGGACCCACCATCAAGAATGGAGGCCGGTAAGCCCATCGGATATTTCTTCGGACTGGAAACAAACGGCGTTTTCCAAAATCAAACCGAAATAGATGCCCACGCCACGCAGACCAATACCGCTCCCGGAGATTTAAGGTTTGTAGATCAAAATGGTGATGGACAAATCGATTCCGATGACCGAGTAGATATTGGTAGTCCCATAGCCGATGCAACAATGGGATTGAACCTATCCATCAATTACAAAAACTTTGACTTTGGTGCCTATACGTTTGCATCAATAGGCAACGAAATAGTGAGAAACTATCAACGAAACCAACCTTTGGTGAACCAATCGGTTTTCGCCTTGAACAGATGGACAGGTGAGGGGTCAACAAACGAATATCCTAGAGTCACCACTGGGGCAACTTCCAATACGTTGTTTTCAGATTTTTATGTGGAAGACGGTTCCTTCGTGAGAATACAAAATGCACAATTGGGATATACCTTCTCCAGAAAAGCAATGGAGCGTTTCGGAGCAGACAAGCTACGGGTGTATGTCTCAGCCAACAATATCTACACCTTCACTAAATACAATGGATATGACCCTAGTGCCTCTGGTGGGGCACCCATTGGGGCAGGAATAGACCAAGGATTCTATCCAGTGCCAAGAACCTATTTGTTGGGAGTGAACTTTAAATTTTAAAAGGATGAAGATGAGCAATTATACAATAAAACCAATGAGAAGAATTCTTTTTGTACTGCTTTCTAGCCTTGCAATATGGGCTTGTTCCGACGACTTTGTCGATGTGGACTCCTTTAATGAGGATTCTGAAAACTTTTTCAATTCAGAAGAAGATTACCAAAGTGCGCTTATCGCGGCCTATGACATGCTCCATTCTACCTATTTGAATGTGATGCTGGGCGAGATTGCTTCGGACAATACCTTGGCAGGCGGCGAAAGTGCTACCGATACCCCAGGCATCCAAGAAATTGACGATATGGTGCACACCCCCGTGAACCAACAACTTCGGGATATTTGGAACTGGATGTTTGCAGGGGTAAATCGAGCAAACTATATCTTGGAGTTTCGGGACAAGACCGATTTTCCCAATAAAGATGCAGTACTTGCAGAAGCTACCTTTCTTAGGGCCTATTATTATTTTGAATTGGTGAAATGGTTTGGAGATGTTCCACTGGCCGTTGACCAACGCTTGTTATTTGGAGATCAAAACACGGTAGAACGCACCCCAGCTTCCGAAGTGTATGCCCAGATTGAAGCCGATCTGATTTTCGCATCGGCCAACCTCCCACAAACCCAAGCCGAAGTAGGTAGGGCGACAAGGGGAGCCGCACAGGCACTCTTGGGCAAAGCATACCTTTTTCAAGAAAAATACCAAGAAGCAGCAACCGTTTTGGAACAAGTGATCAATTCGGGCACCTATGACCTGTTGGAAGATTACACCACAATGTTCGAAAATGACAACGAGAACAATATAGAATCCGTTTTCGAAGTACAATACACCGATTTGGAAGGTGCGGATTTTAACTGCTTGCAATGTAGTGAAGGAAATGTGGCCGTTGGGTTTAACGGCATCAGAAACTACTCGGGACCGGTTTTCGAATCAGGATTTAGCTTTAACATACCCACCCAAGAAGTATTTGACGCTTTTGAGGCCGGTGACATACGTCGTGATGTAGCCATTTTGGATATAGAAGCTTGGGCCGATGCAAACTCGGGAGTATCCTACTTTGAAGGCTTTGAGCACACAGGCTACTACAACAGAAAATACATAGCACGTCAAGGAGATTTGAACACCGGGGATGCTAACCTGACCAATCCCAACAATTACAGGGCAATCAGGTTTGCCGATGTGCTGTTGATGGCAGCAGAAGCCCTTAACAGAGGAAATATAGACGACACAAGGGCACTCACCTATTTAAATAGCGTAAGAAACAGGGCAGGTCTGGCCAATGTTATGGATACTGGTAGTGCCCTCACCAATGCAATCTACAGAGAGCGGAGGGTTGAACTTGTTGGAGAAGGACACCACTTCTTCGATTTGGTAAGAACAGGAAGGGCAGGAGCCGAAATTGATGGTTTCCAAACGGGAAAACACGAACTCTTCCCAATACCATCCATAGAAATAGAATTAGCGGGCAATCGCTGGCAGCAAAACCCAGGATATTAATAAAACTAAACTTTGAACAATGAAATATTTTAAACATCTATTGGTATTCTTCGTCGTACTTGGCGTATTCAATTCTTGTGAAGAAGATGATGATCAATCTTTCGCATTCCAAGATATTTCAGCACCCACAAATCTGAATGCCGTTTTCGATATCTCCGATGACGATACCGGAACCGTTTCAGTGACCCCAACGGGCGAAGGTGCATCAATTTTCCAAGTCTTTTTTGGTGATGTGGAAGATGAATCGGCTACCGAGGTTGCCCCAGGTGAAACCGCAAATCACGTATATGCGGAAGGAGAGTTTACCTTAAAGATTATAGGTGTCGGGGCAACCGGACTTACCAGCGAATTGAGTAGGATAGTCACCATTTCGTTCACACCACCAAGTGATTTGGCTGTGGATGTTGCCGTATCCACAACAAATTCCTTTGAGATTACGGTATCTCCCACCGCTAGCAACGCTACAGTTTTTGATGTGTTCTTTGGAGATGTCGAGAATGAAGAAGCTACCACTATCATGAGTGGAGAAACCATCAACCACATATATACCGAAGCTGGAAACTTTGAAGTTAGGGTAATTGCCCGTGGAGTAGGTTCCGCAACCGTGGAATCCACCCAAACCATAAACATTCAAGAACCAATAACCCTTGTTGCAGAAGATTTGGTCGGTACTTGGGTAATGGCACCCGAAGCAGGTTCCTTGGGTGTAGGGCCGTCACCAGGTGATACCAGTTGGTTCGCTATAGATGATCAAGGCGTAATTGACCGAGCCTGTTATTTCGATGACACCTATACCTTTAATGAAGATGGTTCTTTTGAAAATATGCTCGGCAGTGAATCTTGGATAGAAGGATGGCAAGGAGGTTCCGAAGCCTGTGGAGCTCCCGTAGCCCCACACGATGGTTCGGCAGCAGCTGCCTATTCAGTAGATGGGGTGGCCGGTACGGTGACCCTAAATGGAACAGGTGCGTTCATCGGACTTGCAAAGGCCGTAAATGAAGGAGAACTTCCCAATGTGGCCGTTCCTTCATCAGTAACTTATAATGTTTCGTTGACAGATAATAATGAAACAATGAATGTTGTCATAGAATCTGGTTCAGGAGTGTTCTGGCAATTCAAATTGATAAAAAGTGTTCCCCTTATTTCTTTGGAAGGCACTTGGAGAATGGCTCCTGAAGCAGGCTCTTTGGGCGTAGGCCCGGCACCGGGAGATACTAGTTGGTTCGCCATTGACGACCAAGGTCTGGTAGATAGAACTTGTTATTTTGATGACACCTATGTCTTCAGTGGAGATGGTTCTTTCCAGAATGTTTTAGGATCTGAAACTTGGATTGAAGAATGGCAAGGAGGATCCGAAGCTTGTGGAGCTCCCGTAGCCCCGCACGATGGTTCGGCTTCCGCCACCTATGTGTTTGATCAAGCAGCTGGAACATTGACCATTGAAGGTGCAGGAGCATATTTAGGATTGCCAAAAGCCGTAAATGCAGGGGAATTGCCCAATGTTGCCGTGCCTACATCAATCACTTATAATGTAACGTTTGCCGATGATAACAATACCATGAATGTGGTCATTGAAGCAGGGTCAGGTGTTTACTGGCAGTACAAGTTGATCAAGGATGTACCCTCTCCTTTGGAAGGTACATGGAGAATGGCCTCGGAGGCAGGCTCTTTGGGAGTGGGCCCCGCACCAGGAGATACAAGTTGGTTTGCCATTGATGATCAAGGGTTGACGGATAGAGCTTGTTATTTTGATGACACCTATGTCTTTGGTGGAGATGGTTCCTTCCAAAATGTTTTAGGATCGGAAACTTGGATCGAAGGATGGCAAGGAGGTTCCGAAGCTTGTGGAGCTCCCGTAGCCCCGCACGATGGCGCGACGGCTGGTACCTTTAGTTATGATTCAGCTGCGGGAACATTGACAATCAACGGAGCAGGTTCCTATCTGGGACTCCCCAAAGCCGTTAATGCAGGGGAACTCCCAAATGTTGCACTTCCCGATTCCATTACCTACGAAATCACATTATCGGATAATGACACTGTTATGAATGTGGTTGTTGAAGCAGGGTCAGGAGTGTTCTGGCAATATAAATTGGTTAAAGATTAAAACCAGTAAGCATGAAAGAAGTTAAATTAGTTATCGTATCATTTTTGGCCCTTATCCTTGCGGTAGGTTGCCAAGAAGAAGACCCGATTTTAGATGCCATCATAGTCCCTTCAAACCTGTCGGTTGCCACTGAGGTGAGCATGGATGGTTCAGGAATTGTAATGTTTACCGCCAATGCGGATAATGCAATCACCTATACTTTTAGGTTTAACGATGGAGATGTTCAGGTATCTCCAAATGGAACGGTCACCAAAAGATTCACTCGCGTAGGTCTCAATACCTATGACTATTCCGTTGTGGCTTCTGGAACGGGTGGAGTAAGCTCATCAGCATCGTTCCAAGTGTCGGTTGAAAGTGATTTTTCAGACTTTCAAGCTACAGAATTGCTTTCAGGAGGTGATTTAAATGATGAAGGAGAAGTAGTGTCGCCAGCATCCAAAACGTGGTATTTGGCAGCTGTTGAACCCGGACACCTTGGCGTTGGAGCCACCTTTGCATTTTTACCAGACCAATTTTGGTTTCCAGCTTTCTTTTCAGCTTCACCTTTTGAAAGATGCGAGGACGATATCAGCAGTTGTTTCTGTGATGATGAATTTACATTTTCATTGAATGCAGCAGGCGATTTAACCTATGAACAAGACAATAAAGGAGCTACATTCTTCAATGCAAATCATCAAGATGTTGTGGGCGGCAATGCTGGCGAAGATGCTTGTTTCGATTTTGATACTTCAGGCGTGAGCAGTGTTTCCTTGGCACCAACGACAGTAGATTGGACTCAGGTTCCAGACCCGGCTTTCAGTTCAAGAGGTACGGTAATGAACTTCACCAATGATGGCTTTATGGGATATTACATCAGTACATCATCCTATGAAATATTGGAAATTACCAACAACTTTATGCACGTTAGGGCAATTGACGGAAACGACCCCAATTTGGCATGGTATCTTAAGTTTTCCACCACTCCCGTGGATCAACAAGGAAATGATGGAGGAGGTTCTGAGGATTCGTTCGATACCTTGGTCTTTTCGCAAGAATTTGATGTTGATGGTGCTCCCGACCCTGCCATATGGAATTATGACCTTGGTACAGGGAACAACGGTTGGGGCAATGGAGAATCACAATATTATACTGACCGCCCTGAAAATATTAGGATTGAAGATGGTGTGTTGAAAATTACCGCACAAGCAGAGAGCTTTAGTGGCAGCGACTATACTTCTTCAAGAATACAGACCTATCAAAAATTTGAATTTCAATATGGACGGGTAGATGCGAGGGCAAAACTTCCTACAGGAGGAGGCACTTGGCCTGCCATTTGGATGTTGGGTGCCGATTTTGAAACCAATATTTGGCCCGCTGCGGGAGAAATTGACATCATGGAGCACGTGGGCAACCAGCAAGACCAAATATTCGGAAGTACACACGACCCCTTTAATTCAGGAGGAGATGCAAGAAGTGTCGAGACCACGGTTGAAGGTGCTTCGGACGATTTTCATGTATATAGTGTGATATGGACAGAAACCAACATTACCTTCTTGGTAGATGACGTGGAGTTTGGAACCCTCACCAATGATACAAACCGTCCGTTCGATAAAGACTTTTTCTTAATAATGAACGTGGCCATGGGAGGCAATTTTGGAGGAAACATAGATCCTGCATTCACATCCTCGACCATGGAAGTCGATTATATAAGAGTATATCAATAAAAATATAGGTCTAATTGGTTGGTTAAGTGTTGGATTGAGAAAGGCCAGTGGTCAAAGCTGGCCTTTTTTATCAAACCAAATCAAAATACAAAGAGCGGTTCAGAACCGTCAAGCACATTGAATTTGAGATGATAGATTTAAATGCCATTTCTGAAGTGGAAACAAATAAGAACAACAAATTGGAACAGGTTCAAATAGATAACGAAACCTATTTTAAAATTTCCGATAGTGATGCACTTCGCCGATTTTTTATGAGCATTGTGAGCGATTCTGACCATTGGATGTTCATATCCAGTAATGGGGGGCTTACCGCAGGAAGAAAAAATGCCGAATACGCATTATTGCCGTACTACACGGATGATAAAATCACGGAATCCATTGAAACAACAGGTTGCAAAACGTTGTTTCGGGTAGAAAAGGATAGCAATACCCAACTGTGGGAACCCTTTTCGGACCGGCTAGAGGGCATTTATCAAATCAGAAGAAATTTGTACAAGAACAGGTACGGCAACAAAATCATTTTTGAAGAAATAAACGATGATTTGGAGCTTACCTTTAAATACCAATGGAGTTCCAGTGATACCTATGGGTTTGTAAGGCAGTGTACCTTGACCAATAATGGATATGCGGAAACCTCCATCGCAATTTTGGACGGAATCCAGAATATTTTGCCCTATGGTGTGGGCAGTGATATCCAAAACAGACAAAGTAACTTGGTGGATGCCTACAAGCGAAGCGAACTTTTGACAGCTTCGAAAATGGGAATCTATGCCTTGAGCGCCATTATTGTCGACAAGGCAGAACCTAGCGAAGCCCTAAAAGCAAATACGGTATGGTCAATGGGGTTTGAAAGTGCAGTGCACTTATTATCGTCATTGCAGTTGTCCAATTTTAGAAAAGGACTCCCATTACAACCAGAAAATGATATCAAGGCCGAAAAAGGAGCTTATTTGGTACATGCCAACGTAACTCTTGTACCAAAAGATCAAAAGCAATGGATGTTTGTGGCCAATGTAAATCAGAGCCACGCATCCATTGTCAAAATTTCAAACGAAATACAACAAAATGCGGATCTGCATCAAAAAGTAATGACAGATATAACGTTGGGTACACAGCGATTGGTGCAATTGACGGCCGCTTCGGACGGATTGCAGATGACCGCGGATGGACTTCGCGATACCCGACATTTTTCCAACACCATGTTCAACATAATGCGTGGTGGGATTTTCGATGACAACTATGCTATTGAAAAATGGGATTTCACCAATTATATTTCCAAAGCGAACAAAGAAGTCTTTGAAGCTTCAAAAGGGCTAACTCAAAATCTTCCTGATGTATTTTCACTTGCTGACCTAAAAGCATTGGTTGGTAAAAGTGATAATACGAACTTTCAAAGACTTTGCTTGGAATACATGCCTTTGAAGTTCAGTAGAAGGCATGGAGATCCCAGTAGGCCGTGGAACCGTTTTTCCATCAATACCAAGAATGAGAACGATGGTTCCAAAGTCTTGGATTATCAAGGCAACTGGAGGGACATTTTCCAAAATTGGGAGGCGATGGTGCATTCCTATCCCGAATTTATTGAAGGAATGATCGCCAAGTTTCTGAATGCTAGCACTTTTGATGGCTATAACCCTTATAGGGTTACCAAGGATGGTTTTGATTGGGAAACCATTGAACCGGACGACCCATGGTCCTATATTGGGTATTGGGGAGATCATCAAATTATTTACTTGCTCAAGTTTTTGGAGTTCGTAAACCGACAATCCCCAGGAAAACTGGAAGCCTATTTAGATCAGGAAAACTTTGTTTATGCCAATGTTCCCTATCGCATTAAAAGCTACGCGGAAATCTTAAAAAATCCAAAGGATACCATAACGTTCGACCATGATCTGGATGTGAAGATTCGTGAAAGAAGGAATGAACTTGGGGCTGATGGAGCTTTGCTTCAAAATAAAAAGGGAGACATCTGTCGCGTCAATTTTATGGAAAAGATTTTGGCGACGGTACTGTCCAAACTTTCCAATTTTATTCCCGAAGGAGGCATTTGGATGAACACCCAACGCCCCGAATGGAACGATGCGAACAATGCCCTTGTAGGGAACGGCGTTTCCATGGTCACGCTCTATTACCTAAGACGATTTTTGAGCTTTTTTGATGAAATATTGGAGCAATCTAAGGTGACGGAAATAGCAATTTCTGAAGAAGTTGTTTCATTTTTTGATGGAATTTACCAAACATTCGATATGCATCAAGGACTATTGTCGGCTAAAATGGACGATAACGCCAGAAAGCAGCTAATGGATGGTCTTGGCAATGCCGGAAGCGATTTTAGGGAACAGATTTACAAGAATGCCTTTTCAGGAACTAAAAGTTCTATTTCCATCGAGTACATTCAAAAATTTGTGGCATTGGCGCTTCAATATTTGGAACACTCCATCAAAGAAAACCAAAGAGCGGATGGTTTGTTTCACGCCTATAACTTGATGACGGTAGAAAATGCAGATGAGGTGTCCATTTCCTATCTCAGTGAGATGTTGGAAGGGCAAGTGGCCGTTTTGAGTTCGGGTTATTTGACTCCCAAAGCATCCCTAAAAGTTTTGGATGCCCTTAAAAAGAGTAAGCTTTTCAGGGAAGACCAGTACAGTTATATTTTGTACCCCAACAAAGAACTTCCCTTGTTTTTCGAAAGAAATACTATTCCCGAAGCAGCTGTACATTCCAGTGATCTTTTGAAGCAATTAGTGGCGGATGGAAACACCAGCATCCTAGAAAAAGACGAAAACGGAGACTATCATTTCAATGGAAATTTCAAAAATGCCAATGATTTAAAAGCGACGTTGACCAAATTATCCGAAGCACAATATGGTAGTTTGATAGCTTCGGACAATAAAAAAGCACTTCAAATTTTTGAAAATGTATTTGATCATAAGTCCTTCACGGGAAGATCAGGGACATTTTACGGTTATGAAGGTTTGGGGTCCATCTATTGGCATATGGTGTCCAAATTGGTGTTGGTGACCCAAGAATGCTGTTTAAAGGCCATCGATGAACAAGAAGATGAAGAAACCATCGGAAGACTTTTGGAACATTTCTACGAAATCAATGAAGGTATCGGGGTTCACAAATCACCATCATTATATGGGGCATTTCCAACAGACCCATATTCACATACACCAGCGGGAAAGGGAGCCCAACAACCAGGAATGACAGGGCAGGTAAAAGAGGATATCCTGACGCGATTTTATGAGCTGGGCGTATTTGTGGAAGAAGGAAAGCTATGCTTTGCCCCAAAACTTCTGAGAAAAGAAGAGTTTTTGACAAGTTCCAATGCGTTTGATTATGTGGATGTTGAGGGTGTGAACAAGCAGCTCGATTTGGAAGCTGATTCCCTCGGTTTTACCTATTGTCAAGTACCCATAACCTATAAGAAGGCTTCAGTAAAAGCGATCACGGTACATTTTAAAAATGGTACCCAATTGGATTTTGAAACATCAAACCTTGATTTGGCAACAAGTAAAATGATTTTTGAACGAACCGGAGAAGTGGAGCATATCATTGTAAGTATTGATGAGGACAATTTAAGATAACGAATACAAAAGGCGTGATGAAAATAAGTGTAAAATCGGTTGTTTTAGCAATGATTCTTACGACTTTTTGCGCCTGTAACCAAAATATAAAAGCAGTAGCGGAGCAATCCCAAACCAACATGAAAGTAACGGCAAAAGACATTTTAGGAAACCCTGAATATCAGGCCATTTCATATGGCGGATATCGAGAAATGAGCCGTGATGTTCAGCCTACCGTAGAAGAACTCAAGGAGGACATGAGAATTTTGTCCGCAATGGGAATTAAGGTGTTACGAACCTACAATGTGCAGCGGGCACATGCTTCCAATGTGTTACGGGCCATTGATCAGCTCAAGCAAGAAAATCCAAATTTTGAAATGTATGTGATGCTGGGCGCTTGGATTGATTGCAAAAATGCATGGACGGATGCGTCACCAGACCATGAAGCTGAAAGCGAGCAAAACAAATATGAAATTGCTCGGGCGGTGTTTTTGGCCAACAAGTATCCAGAAATTGTGAAAATTATTGCAGTTGGTAACGAAGCCATGGTAAAATGGGCCACCAGTTATTATGTGCAACCAGGGGTTATTCTAAAGTGGGTAAACCATCTTCAGGCATTAAAAAATGGGGGAGAATTGCCCAAAGACCTGTGGATTACCAGTTCAGATAATTTTGCTTCTTGGGGCGGGGGAGATGCTGAGTACCACGTTCCCGATTTGGAAAAACTATGGCATGCGGTAGATTTTATATCCATGCATACCTACCCCATGCACGATACCCATTACAATCCCAATTTCTGGGGTGTTAATGAAGAAGAACAAAGCCTATCAAAAACCGAAAAAATAGATTCAGCGATGTTCCGTGCCAAATCGTACGCCATTTCCCAATATAAAAGCGTCCATAATTACATGGAATCTTTGGGAATTCAAAAACCGATTCATATTGGTGAAACAGGTTGGGCCAGTGCTTCAAATGGTTTCTATGGAAATGAAGGGTCAAAGGCTACAGACGAATACAAAGAAGCGAAGTACTATCACCACATACGGGATTGGACCAATAAAGAAGGAATCTCTTGTTTTTATTTTGAAGCCTTCAACGAAAAATGGAAAGATGCCGAAAACCAAGAAGGCTCGGAAAATCATTTTGGACTGTTCACCATAGATGGCAAGGCCAAATATGCTCTTTGGGATTTGGTTGACGAAGGAGTTTTTAATGGCCTGTCAAGAGGTGGCAACCCAATAACCAAAACCTATAATGGAAACGAAACAGTATTATTGAATGCTATTGTGATTCCTGAACTAAGAAGAGAAGAAATTATAAATCAATGATGGTGAAGTTCCCCAAAATAATAGTCCTAATTGCATCATTTTGCATAGTGGCATGCCAAAGTCAATCCAGCGGCAAAGTGGAAGTCAATGGACGGAATATTTTAGTTGATGGAGCAAATTATGTGATCAAAGGAATCTGTTATCATCCAGTTCCGAAGGGAAGCACGCAAAGGAGTTTTGAAACCTTGGATGTGGATTTGGCTTTAATGGCAGAAGCTGGAATAAATACCATACGAGTGTATGAACCCATAGCCGATAGAAAAGTTCTGGATGCCATGTATGCTTCAGGAATAAGGGTGGTCATAGGATTTGGGTACAATCAAAATGGGAAATTTGATATCCTTTCCAGCACTTTTTTGGATTACGTAGAAGAATTCAAAGACCATAAAGCCATCCTTATGTGGGAATTGGGAAACGAATACAACTATCACCCAGAATGGTTTGAAGGGAATATTGACAATTGGTATGCGATTCTAAATCAATCCGCAAAAGCCATTCAAAATATAGATGATGCGCACCCCGTTACCACCGCTCATGGAGATTTACCAGATGCTACGGCCTTGACTTCATGCCCGAATATCGATGTGTGGGGAATGAATGTCTACCGTTGGGACGACCCATCGGAAATTTTTGAACAATGGGAAGATGTCAGTGAAAAGCCAATGTACCTGTCCGAAGCTGGTGGAGATAGTTACATGACCATTACAAAGCAAGGCTATCAAAAAGGAATGAACCAAAAAGCACAGGCAGATGCCAATGCAAAAATCCTAGAAGCTGTTTTTAACAATAAAATTGTTTGTGCTGGAGTGACACTTTTTTCATTCACCGATGGATGGTGGAAAGCAGGCAACCCCAACGAACAGAACCCCGGAGGTTGGGCACCCAACAGTAGTGGAGTGCCATACGATGGTACGCCCAATGAAGAATATTGGGGGATTGTGGACATCGATAGAAACAAAAAACAAGCTTTTGAGGTGGTGAAAAACAAATATCGATAGCATGATGTTGATGAAATAGTTCCATTACAAATCGAATAAAAGAACAATTATGAGCAACACAGATAATTTATTGCAGCAGAAAATCCCTTTTAGGGATAAGGTCGCTTTTGGTATTGGAATGTTGGCCAACCAAATGTTTCCTGCGGTACTTGGAATTTTTATGGTGGTGCTTGTACAAGATTTAGGTTTTCCCGGTTGGATGTGGGGCGTTCTGTTTTTTATTCCCAGAATATTCGATTCCATTACCGACCCAATTATGGGGTTTATTTCAGATAACACGCGGTCCAAATGGGGTCGTCGAAGACAATATGTGCTTATTGGAGCTGTAATTATGGGCATATCCTTTGTGATCATGTGGCAATTGTATCGAGAAAACGGATTGGACTACAATTTTAATTTTTTCTTGCTCTGGTCATTTGTTTTCTACTTGGGATTGACAATTTTCAGTGTTCCCTACGTGGCAATGGGGTACGAAATGAGCAATGATTTCCATGAACGCACCGATATCATGGCCGTTGCACAATGGATAGGTCAATGGGCCTGGGTGATTGCCCCTTGGTTTTGGGTAATCATGTACGATCAAGGTTGGTTCGAATCGGCCGATGTTGCCACTCGTGAACTGGCCATTTGGGTAGGGATAGTCTGTATGCTGTTTGCCATGGTTCCTGCTATATTTTTAAAAAGTGAATCCACCGTTGATGCCGATTATGCCCCTTTGACCCTAAAAAATATTGGAGGCAGCCTAAAGAAAATTGTTGATGGCTTTAAAGAAGCCTTCAAGTCTGTGCCTTTCAGAAAACTTTGCGTGGCCACATTTCTCATTTACAATACATTTTATACGATTGCCAGTTTTTCATTTTTCATAGTCGTGTACCATTTGTTCAATGGTGATGCCAGAGCTGCAGGTGTGTGGCCCACCCTTTTTGGAAGTATAGGCGCTTTGGCCACTACGTTTATGGTGATTCCGTTGGTAGCACGAATGTCAAAAAAAATGGGAAAAAAGAAAGCATTTATTGTGTCCCAGGCGATTTCCATTTTGGGGTACATCATGTTGTGGTTCCTATTTGTTCCAGGAAAACCCTATTTGTTCATTTTTGCCTTGCCATTTTTCTCTTTCGGGATAGGAAGTCTATTCACGTTAATGATGTCCATGACCGCAGATGTCATTGATTTGGACGAGTTGAATACCGGTCTACGCAGAGAAGGCGTTTTCGGTGCGATTTATTGGTGGATGGTGAAATTTGGTTTTGCTATTGCAGGATTGTTGACAGGCACCATTATGTCGGTAGTCGGTTTTGATCCTGAAGCATCTGTTCAGCCTGAAGGTGCCATTACGGGATTGCGGGTATTCTATTCCGGATTTCCCATTTTAGGAACATTGGCGGCAATTTACGTGATGCGAAACTACGATGTGACCGAAGAACGTGCCGCTGAAATACGAACAGCATTGGAAAAGCGGAAAAATCAAGAAAATAAGTCAACCCTTCAATAGCGAAATAACAATTGCAATAGTATGTCATCTAAACGCCCAGAGAAATTTTTAGCACTTACAGCCCTTGATTACAATGGTATGTCGGTCAAAAAACTGAGAAAGTTGGCTAAGACGACGCTTAAGGATGGTTTGCATGGATTGTGCTTCAGCCCCTATGTTGAAGGACAGCAACCTGGAGACCAAGTTTCAGAAAAACAAATACGAAAGCGAATCGAGGTAATTCAACCCTATACCAAATGGGTGCGTTCTTTTTCCTGCACTGAGGGAAATGAGCTGATTCCGAAAATTGCCAAGGAATATGGAATGCAAACTTTGGTGGGAGCGTGGCTAGGTTCGGACCCGGAAACCAATGAAAAGGAAATCGCTGGATTAATTGAATTGGCAAATGAAGGGTACGTAGATGTTGCTGCCGTAGGAAACGAAGTAATGTACCGCGGTGATCTTACAGAAGAAGAATTGTTGAAGCACATCTACCTTGTAAAGGATGCAGTTCCGAACATTAACGTTGGTTATGTTGATGCCTATTACGAGTTTTCGGAACGACCAAAAATTACCGAAGCCTGCGATATTATTTTGGCCAATTGTTATCCGTTTTGGGAAGGCTGCGACTTGGATTACTCCCTTTTATATATGAAGGATATGTATCAGAGGGCGATTAAGGCTGGAAACGGTAAAAAAGTAATTATAACAGAAACGGGTTGGCCTAGTCAGGGTACTAATTTGGAAGGAGCGTTCCCATCTTACCCAAATGCCTTGAAATATTTTATAAATACCCAAAAATGGTCTCTAGAAGAGGATATTGAGATTTTCTATTTCTCATCCTTTGATGAAGGTTGGAAAACTGGAGATGAAGGCGATGTCGGGGCCTATTGGGGACTTTGGAACAAAAACGAAAAATTGAAGTTTTAGGGATATGTATTCGACAGAACTAAGTTTAGTTTTGTAATTTTGAAAAGCAAAATAACCCATAAATTTTGCAACAGAACGTACTGATTTAAACCTAGTTTAGAGTTCGGTGAATCAGTTTGGTGGATTCGTGTAAAATATTGATATTCATTCAGTTGTGATGATTTGAAAAATCCTGTCATCCCGACAAAATGGGTTTCAAACGAAACCATAAAAATGCTAACTAAATGATTTTCAGTGAAATTCATTTTTTCTGATTTCATCTGGTTAGCTTTAATATCACAACAAAAGTTACCTATTCGGTTACCTATTTTAGCCGCATTTTTTCACTATTTTGGTAACTCTATAGCGTTTGACTTTCGCTTCGATTTGACTTTCACGAACAAATCGAATATTCACTTAAAGTGAGAGTATATGGGTGCTTCAAGAACATTTATAAGAATTTGCCATTTCATTCCGCTAGGCATACATCCGCAACTACGGTGACACTTTCAAATGGCGTACCAATTGAAACAGTTTCAAAATTGCTGGGTCATACCAAAATTTCCACTACACAGGTCTATGCACGTGTGTTGGAACAAAAAGTAAGTGTGGATATTGGAAATTTGAAAAACCGACTTAAAGGAATTAATGGGAAGGATGACAACAAACATATTGTGGTCAATAGAAAATATGTTGTCTAGCTATCGGGAAACCCCATTACTTTTTGCAGGTGATCTGAACGATGTGCCGGATAGTGAAGTTATAGGCCAACTCAAAAAAAATATGGGAAATGCAGTGACAAATGAAAAAATTGCACCTGCTGACTTACCTAAAATCCAACTGGATTATATAATGTATGCTTCGAATAAAAATTGGAAGATCTCTTCTACAAAAGTTCTGGATGAAAAAATAGCTTCGGATCACAGACCTGTAATGGCAATACTTGAATTAGTTGATAATAACCAACAATAGAAACAATCTTTTAGATAAAACAAAAAATCCGATCAACTAACATATCCAAAAGCCCGGATTCTCTAGTTATGGCCGGTATCTAAACAAGAGAGGAAGTCAACCGTGCATCGGGAAATCTAAAAATTCGTTTACTTTTCAGAAGTAAACGAATTTTGTTCCTGGTTAAGCAGTTCAATAAACTCTTTCGGATTATTTAAGTAAATGACCCGATTAGGAGTTTCCAGGGAATTTTTAAAAATTCCGTTACCGGAAACGGCAAGAGTTACAGTAGTATTCTTTAAAAGTGATACAAATAGTTCTTCTATTTTTGCCGGCCTTAACATGGTGAAAATGGTCATCATTAATTGAGGTTTGGTTATTTCCAAGACATCCTTGATATTTTCTAAAGGCACATTGGAGCCAAGATAAAAAGTTCTCCACCCTAATTGTTTAGCGATGTAATTTGCTAAAAGCAACCCTATTTCATGACTTTCACCCTCCACCAGATACAATAAGATAGTGGGGTAGCTTTGATCCTTAGAGGGAATGGTATCAATGGCACTGAACATTTTCTGCTTAATAAGATTAGAGATAAAATGTTCCTGCGCCGGCATGGCCTTGTTCGTTCCCCAAAGTACCCCCACATGATTCAAAAAAGGATATAAAAGGTCTGTTACCGTTTTTAATAAGCCATATTTTGAGATGTGTTTGCCCAATATGTCGTTAAAGCTCATTTCGTTCATTTCCAACATACTTACTATGAGCGCATTTATGTCATCTTGTGGAGTGGCCTTCAGAAGAATTTTTGAAACAATTTCATGTATTTGGTCATCGGACATAGTGTTGATGTTCGATATGCGATACCCATTTCTCGTGAGAATACCAATATTGAGCAATTTTCGCAATTGATCATCCGTATAATATCTAATGTTCGTAGCTGTTCTTTTTGCTGCAATAAAATCATATCGTGATTCCCATTTTCTTAAGCTATGTGCATTGATTCCAGTAATTGAAACAATATCTGACATTGAGTATGTAGACATAAAACGATTTGAGTTTTTACGAGAATAATTCAATTTGATTCTCAATTATATGTTACAAATGTCTAAATAAAAATTCAAAAAGTTGGACATGTTAAAATTTTTATTTAATATTGTCTAACAATAAAGAAAAAATATTAGACAAAAAATTCAAATACTTTAAATTATGAAAAAGAAAATTAGTTATTTGTTTTTGGTTCTTGCGGTATCTCTATTGGTCTTTTCCTGTAGTGATGATGACGAACCTATTATTGAAATGCAACCGGAAACCATGAACGTGGTAGAAACTGCTCAAGGTACTGAAGCCCTGAGTAGTTTAGTTGCTGCTTTGATGAAAGCGGATGAAAGTGCCTCAAACGACTTGGTTTCCACATTGAGTGATGAAAATGGTGTTTTTACCGTTTTGGCACCAACAAATGATGCTTTTGATGAACTGTTAGGTAGATTGGACGGTTTTGATTCACTGGATGATTTTAATACGGCACAATTACAAGATTTATTGGCCAATATTTTGGCCTATCATGTCGTATCCGGTGCTTCGGTCGCATCAGGCGATTTAACGGAAGGACAAGTCATTACCACGGTTCAGGGAGAGAACGTGGTCGTTAGTCTCGATGGAGGTGTGTTTTTTACGGACGCTGCGGGGGAATCGGCAGCGGTAACCACTGCGGATGTATCTACGGATAATGGCATCGTGCATTTAATCGATAAAATACTTCTTCCACAAGCGGCATTGGACGCCCTTAATGATATACTTTTGGTTTCAATTACCGATTTGGCGATAGCCACTCCCGGATTGGAAAACTTGGTAGCGGCACTTATGGCAGCGGAGGGTGATTTGCCCATTGTTTTGGCCGGAGAGGGCCCCTTCACGGTATTTGCGCCAACAAATGGTGCTTTTGAGACATTCTTGACCGATAATGGTTTTGCCGATTTGAGCGAGGTACCTGTCGAGTTGCTTACCCAAGTACTTTTAAATCATGTTGTTAGCGGAAATAATGTGTCTACATCTTTGGTCTCGGGCTATGTATCATCGCTGTCCACCGCAGGGCCGGAAGGGAACAATTTAAGTATGTTGATCGATCTTTCTGACGGGGTTACTTTAAACGGTATATCCAATGTTACTGCTGCCGATAATAAGGCAATTAATGGGGTGGTACATATTGTTGATGCGGTTATAGGGCTGCCGAATATTGTAGACCATGCTGTTGCTAACACTGATTTATCCGAATTGGTAGGAGCCTTAACGGCAGAAGGTAATACTACCTTTACCGATCTGCTTTCGGATAGCGCAACGGACTTTACTGTTTTTGCTCCAGTGAACGCGGCCTTTATGGAATTTACCAATCCTATGTCAAATGATTTAGATGCAATTCTATCCAATCACGTAATCTGGGGAACTGCTGCTTTTTCTTCTGAATTGACCAATTCATATGTAACGACCGTCGCCACCAATTCAGATGGGGACAATTTAAGCATGTACATAAATATTGATGATGGCGTTTCCTTAAACGGGACAAGTAAAGTTGCTCTAGCCGATATCGTGGCCACTAACGGGGTAATTCATGCGGTAGATGCAGTGATCGATCTTCCTACGATAGTCACTTTCGCCACTGCGGACGCCACATTTAGTCCACTTGTAACGGCACTTACTGATGGAACACCTGAAACTGATTTTGTTTCAGTCCTTAACGGAGACGGGCCTTTCACGGTTTTTGCACCTACGGATACCGCTTTTCAAACATTATTGGATAATAATATGGACTGGACTACTGTCAGTGATATTGATGAAACATTATTGACATCTGTTTTAAACCATCATGTAGTAAACGGCAACATTAGAGCGGGCGACCTAACCGATGGAATTGCCCCGGAGACCTTGGAAGGGGATAATTTAACCATTAACTTACCGGGAACCGGAGATAATATTGCCGATATTACCGATGGCTCCGGCAATACCGGTATAGGTGTTATTGTTGTAGATGTACAAGCTAATAATGGTGTCATACACGTGGTGGATCAAGTATTGATTCCAGATACGACCAATTAACATAACTATGATTTGATGAAAAAGAAAATTTAGGTTGTTTTTTGTTGAGTAACAAGCACTGGTACAATATGTTCGCAGTGCTTGTTATATTAAATAGGTAAAAAGTGAAAACACTTTTCTTTCAATTGACCGTAAATGAACAATAAGAAAGTCACAATAATAGGTTCAGGATTTTCATCACTTGCGGCTAGTTGTTATCTCGCAAAGGCTGGTTTTAATGTGCAAGTATTGGAGAAAAATTCTGATATTGGAGGAAGGGCCCGTCAAATAAAAAGGGATGGGTTTACCTTTGATATTGGTCCAACTTGGTATTGGATGCCAGATGTTTTTGAAAGGTTTTTTGCCGATTTTAATAAAAAACCATCCGATTATTATGAATTGGAAAGATTGGACCCGGCGTATCAGGTATATTTTGGTGAAAATGATTCAATTACGGTTCCAGGAAGTTTAGAAGAGATATATAAGGTTTTTGAGGAGGAGGAAAAAGGAAGTTCCAAACATTTAAAAACCTTTTTAAAGTCCGCTAAATATAATTATGATATAGCTATTAACGGTTTGGTGTATAAACCGGGAATATCTCCATTGGAATTAATTACACCGGCAACTGTTGGAAAAATCGGTCAGTTTTTTTCAACGTTACGAAAACAAGTCGGAAAAAAGATAAAGGGCAAAAAACTCATACAAATTTTAGAATTCCCCGTATTGTTTTTAGGGGCAAAACCAAGTAACACCCCTGCCTTTTATAATTTTATGAATTATGCCGATTTTGGATCGGGAACATGGCATCCAAAAGGAGGCATGTATAAAATTATTGAGGCTATGGTTACTTTGGCAACTACTTTGGGCGTAGCGTTTAAAACCAACGCAAGTGTAGAAGAAGTTGTTGTAAACAGAGCTGGCGAAGCTACGGGAGTTGTTGTAAATGACAAATTTATTCCAGCGGATATTGTTTTGAGCGGAGCGGATTATCACCATACAGAAACGCTATTGCCAAATAGTTACAGACAATATTCAGAACAATATTGGAACAAAAAGACTTTTGCGCCATCGTCTTTATTGTTTTTTGTTGGTTTTGATAAGAAATTGGAAAATGTACAGCATCATACCTTATTTTTTGATACGGATTTTGATACACATGCCAAAACAATATATGATAATCCAAGTTGGCCAAAAAGACCATTATTTTATGCAAGCTTTCCATCTATAACAGATAATTCTTTTGCTCCAAGAGGAAACGAAGCGGCAACCTTTTTAATTCCGTTAGCTCCCGGAATAGAGGACACGGCTGAAATTAGAGCGCATTATTTTAATATCATAATAAACAGACTTGAAAGTTTAACGGGCCAAACGGTTAAAAAGCACATATTGTTTAAAGAAAGTTTTTGTGTAAACGATTTTATAAAGGATTATAATTCATATAAAGGAAACGCCTACGGATTGGCAAATATATTGACCCAAACTGCATTTTTAAGGCCGAAAATCAAGAGTAAAAAGGTTAAGAATCTATTTTTTACCGGACAATTGACAGTACCGGGCCCCGGAGTTCCACCATCATTGATTTCCGGTAAGATCGCTTCGGATTTAATTTTAAAAGAAAACAGGAATGAAGCAATTATTTGATGAAGTCTCTTGTGCCTGTAGTAAATTGGTAACTCAAAAATACAGCACATCGTTTACGCTGGCGACCAAAATGTTATCGCCTAAAATACGTTCGGCCATCTACAATATTTATGGTTTTGTTCGTTTTGCCGATGAAATTGTCGACTCTTTTCACAATTATGACAAAGAACAGTTGTTGCTCAAGTTTGAAAGGGATTATTATGAATCTGAAAAAAATGGTATTAGCTTAAACCCTATTATTAATTCATTTGTGCATACCGTAAATGAATTTGATATTACAGATGACCTAATACGGGCATTTTTAAAAAGTATGAAGACCGATCTGTGCCAAACGGCGTACACATCCTATGAGGCTTATAAAACCTATATTTATGGTTCGGCCGATGTTGTCGGTCTAATGTGCTTAAAGGTATTTGTAAACGGAAATCAACAAAAGTATGATGAGCTAAAGGGTGCGGCAATGCGACTGGGATCTGCGTTTCAAAAAGTTAATTTTTTACGTGATCTAAGGGATGATTTTGAAGTGTTAAATCGTTCGTATTTTCCTAAAATAAATTTAACGGGGTTAAATGCGAGTTCCAAAGATGCGATTATAAAAGATATAGAAGGTGATTTTAATTATGCCTTTCGCAATGGGATTTTAAAATTGCCCGTTGAATCTAAATTTGGAGTTTATGTGGCATATCGTTATTATTCGAGATTGTTGAAAAAGCTAAAGAAAGTACCTATTTCCGAAATTATGAAAACTAGGGTTAGAATATCCAACACAATGAAAATGAACTTGTTGGCAAGAAGTTATGTGAAATATAAGTTGAAAATAATTTAATAATACCCTCTGTTTTCCATATGCTTTTTACATTGTTGTGTCAACAATAGTATTTCAAATGTTGTTGCCGGAGTACAGATTATCTAGGTACGTATATTATTAAAAACACCTCATTATGAGTTGGCTCTTTTTTTTAACAATAACAATAGCAACCTTTATTATTATGGAAGCCATTACGTGGTGTACCCATAAGTATGTAATGCACGGTTTTGGATGGTATTTGCATAAAGGCCATCACCAACCGGGATATCCTCATAAATTTGAAAAGAACGATGCCTTTTTTGTCATTTTTGCAATCCCGAGTATTTTATTGTTCTACTTTGGAATTAGACCCGAATTGAATTTTTTATTCTTTATGGGTTTGGGTATCCTATGTTACGGAATTGCTTATTTTTTAGTGCACGATGTCTTAATACATAGGCGCTTTAAATGGTTTAAAAATACGAACAATAAATATTTACGGGGATTGCGAAAAGGGCATAAGATTCACCATAAGCATTTAGGCAAACCAGATGGTGAATGTTTTGGAATGTTGTTTGTTCCGTTTAAATATTTTAAAAACGCAAAGTGAGCCCATATCTATACCTCTTACTAAATTTAGGAAGTGTAAGCGTACCGCTGTTGTACAGTATTTTAGAAAGAAAATTTTATTTTATTCGATACTTTAAAATAGCGGTTATAAGTATAGTTTCAGTGGCCGTTCCATTTTTAATTTGGGACGGGATTTTTACAAAGAATGGCATTTGGGGTTTTGATCCGGATTATTTTTTGGGCGTAAAAGCTTTTGGTATGCCCATAGAGGAATGGCTGTTCTTCTTTTGTATTCCGTATGCCTGTTTATTTACACATGAAATCTTAAAATATCATTTGCCAAAGTTCAAATTGTCAAAAACGATAACACTGATTATAAGTTCTTCATTGATTATGATAATGGGGTTATTACTTATTTTGAACTACGGTAAATGGTATACGACCATAAACTTTATGCTTTTTATTTTACTTGTTTTATACGGATTGAAGTATCATTTAGGAACACTTCAGGAGTATTTTCCCAGTTTTTTGGTGATTTTATTACCGTTCCTGCTGGTAAACGGAATTTTAACGGGAAGTTTTATCGATAGTTCCGTGATATGGTACAATGACAATGAAAATTTAGGATTTAGAATCTTTACTATTCCGTTAGAGGATTTTTTTTATGCATTTAACATGCTGTTTCCAATTCAATTGATATTTAACACATTAAAGAAAAAGTTTTATGCAGAAGCATAAACCATATAGACTTATGCCTTTTCTGTTTTAAATGACATAAAATACGGGATTGGATCTAACAAGCTCAAATCAAAAAGCCATAGATTCTTAAATAACCAAGTTGTTGTAAATGATCGATTTTAAAAAACATTCAGGAATACATTCAATAAAAACCGAGCAAGTTTTAAATATACCTTTGGGTAAGGCCTGGGATTTTTTTAGTTCCCCAGGGAATCTAGAGGAAATAACACCTTTAAATATGGGGTTTCAAATAACTTCCGAGCTTAACAAAAAAGTCTATGCAGGTCAGGTCATAACCTATAAAATAGGAATATTGCCAGGAATAAAATCTAGCTGGGTAACAGAAATCACACAGCTTAAAAATCAGGAATATTTTATTGACGAACAGCGTTTTGGTCCTTATAAAATGTGGCATCATGAGCATTGGTTCAAAGCTTTACCAAACGGAAAAACCTTGATGAAGGATGAAATATCCTATAAAGTTCCTTTTGGTATCATAGGTAGTTTGGCACAACAAATTTTCATAAGAAAAAAACTGAAATCTATTTTTGAATACCGTTATGCAGCTTTAGAAAGAATGTTCAATGGTGGATAGAGTCTCATTTTTTTGGTTTCGTAGAGATTTACGGTTAGAGGACAATAAAGGGTTGTATAAAGCACTACGATCTGGGAACAAGGTAATTCCTATTTTTATTTTTGATGACAATATCTTAGACAAACTTCCCAAAGATGATGCACGTCTTTCTTTTATCTATAAAACCTTAAAAGATCTTGATGCGGAATTAAAAAATCAAAGGTCATCCTTGCTTGTTAAGAAAGGGACTCCGATCCAGGTTTGGCAAGATTTAACCAACGAATTTAATATTAATGCTGTATATGCAAATAAAGACTATGAACCTTATGCAATAAAAAGGGACGATCGTGTCAAGAATTTTTTAGCGGCAAAAAGTATTAAATTTTACTCCTTTAAGGATCAAGTCATTTTTGAAGAAAATGAAATAGTAAAGAACGACGGGTTACCTTATACAGTTTTCACCCCCTATAAGAACAAGTGGTCGCAAACATTTTCAATAGAAAAAGACACCCAAGAATTTGTGCCGGACTTTTCGGGTTTTTATAAGATTTCACTGGATTTCCCCACATTAAAATGGATTGGCTTTAAAGAAGGTACAATGAAAGTAAAGCCATATAATTTATCGAATTTAGGTGATTATGATAAAATCAGGGATTTTCCCTCGCAAGATAAAACGTCATATTTATCTCCTTATCTCCGATTTGGAATAGTGAGTATTCGTAAAATAGTTCAACTTGCGTTCAAGACGAACGCCACATTTTTAAGTGAACTTATTTGGAGGGAGTTCTTTATGCAGATTTTGTTTCATTTCCCGAGAGTAGTTACGAATAATTTTAAACGGAAATACGATGCGGTTGTCTGGAGAAATAATGAAAATGAGTTTGCTAAGTGGTGTGAAGGAAAAACCGGATACCCAATTATAGATGCGGGTATGAGAGAACTGAATGAAACAGGTTATATACACAATCGCATACGGATGCTGACCGCTGGATTTCTATGTAAGCACTTGTTAATGGATTGGCGTTTGGGAGAGGCCTATTTCGCAGAAAAATTATTGGATTTTGAATTGTCCTCTAATAATGGCAATTGGCAATGGGCGGCCGGTACCGGTTGCGATGCGGCCCCATACTTTCGAATATTCAACCCGACCGCCCAAATAAAAAGAATTGACAAAGATTTTGATTATATCCAAAAATGGGTGCCCGAATTTCAAGAATTAACATACCCAAAGCCCATGGTAGACCATAAACATGCAAGGGAAAGATGCTTAAGGGTATATAAAGATGCTTTTAAATAGCCTAGTACTGTCTCATAAAGTGTGTAAATAGAAATTGGACTTGCAACAAAAAATTGGACTATTGGTTAAGATATAATAGTTAAGAGCTATGCCGCTGTTTTTTGGTTATACATTTCGTTTTCAAATTCCTCTATTGTTCTATAGTCCAAAGTAGAGTGTATCCTCTTTCTATTGTACCAGGTCTCTATCCATTGGAATATGGAGAGTTCCTCCTCGGACCTTAGCCTATAATCTTGATGGTACACCCATTCGACCTTTAAACTCTTGAAAAAAGATTCCGCCACTGCATTGTCCCGGCAATTTCCTTTCCTGCCCATGGACCGTACCACCAAGCCGTTATGGTCTTTAAGGATATTGGCAAAATCATGACCGGCATATTGTGAACCCCTGTCTGAATGGAATATCAATTCCTTTGTGATATTGTTCGACCTTATTGCCATTTTCCAAGCAGGGATTATGGTATCCGCCGTTTCCAAGGTCTTGCCCATTGACCACCCGACCACCTTGCGGTGGAACAGGTCCACGATGACCGTCGGGTACGTCCAGCCCTCACCGGTCTTGATATAGGTGGTGTCCGACACCCGGACCCGGTTCTGCGCCGATACCGTAAAGCCCCTGTCCAATATATTGGGGGCCAATGGATAATCGTGCCCGCTGTCCGTTGTCACCTTGAACTTTCGCCTTCTCTTTGCAAACGATCCATTTGCGCCCATCGATCCGGCCACTCTGGGCCTTGAGACGTTATACCCCCTTTTCAAGAGTTCGGCCCTGGCCCTTGGTGCCCCGTAACTCCCAAAGCTTTCATTGAAAATGTCACGGATGGCAACTGTCGGGGACCCGTTCTCCGACCATCTCTTGGAGGGGGCCCTCTTCAACCAGTGATAATATCCACTTTTGCCCACCTTGAATATTTTGCACATCTTCCCAACAGGAAATTTAAACTTATGATGTTTTATGAACCTATATTTTTCCTGTCGCCCTAGGAGAAGATGCTGATCGCCTTTTTTAAGATGTCCCGTTCAATCTCCATATCCCTTGACCTTTTCTTCAACTCGGCTATTTCCCGTTGCCCATCGGTCAGCTTTGGGTTCCCCTTGCCAGGGAAACTGTTCGGACCATACTTCTTGGCCTCCCGGCGCCATCGGCCAAGCACCGAAGGGTTCAGCCCCGGTTCCCTACAGACTTCGGCGGCATTGCCCCTTACACAACTCGGTTCAACTGCTTTTTGTTTGAACTCCGCAGTATACCCTCTTTTTGGTTTTGACATGTTTCTGATTTAATCTGAACAACAAACATGCTCTTTTCTAACTGTCCGGTCAAATGTAGTAAGTCCATTATTTCGATTATATCTTCATTGACTTTATAATAAATGCTATCAACTCCACAAACACAGCGTCTGTATCCTTTTTTTATATAGTCAACTGATTCGAACGAAAATGGTCGTTCAGCAATAATGTCAAAATATTCAAAAAATGAGTAAAAATATTTGTCAGCTTGAATCATTCCGAATTTTTTAACGCCATAGTGATGAATTCGGATCAAGTCATTTTTGGCTTCGTTGCTTAATCGATATTTAGCCATTTAATAAAGACCTTGATTGAGCCAAGATTTCGTCTTTACTACTGTTTGTAAATCCGCTTTGTTCAGCCTTTTCAATCTTAGTTCGAATCCAGTCAATTTGAACTTGTTGTTTTCGAGCTTGTCTAATCAAGTCATTCACTAACTCACTTTTGCTTGAATATTCTTTATTATCTACTTGAGTTTTCAGCCATTCGTCATTCGGTTTTGTAAATGATATGCTTTGTCTTGTCATAATCCTTAATTTGATGTAAATGTACACCAAATGTGAATCGCTTCCAAATTATTACCAACGGTCTCGTATAACCGTCAGTTGCGGTTATACATTGTTGCGCGTAGTTATTTATTTCGTACAATGTATTTTTTTTCAGTCTCTTTACTAGTCAGTTTTCCATTTTTGTTAAACGTTTTGATTATCATTTTTCTTTTCTTGTTTTCATAAATCTGATATTCCTCCAAGTTTTCATTTCCATCGTAATAATCAATTCGTTTATAGTTGAGAGTCAGATTTTTATAAAAATATTGAGCTCTCAAAGTTCCGTTTTCATGATATTCCTTGATTTCAATTGGTTTTCCATTTTCATAAGTTCCCGAAGTCCGCTTGTTTCCATTGTGATAAAAGTCTGTTTCTTTTCCATTGCAAACTTTTTCGCAATTGAGATAGGTCCAACGTTGAGAATGCAACTCATTCCCACCAGCAAAAAGAATTTTTGGAATTCGTATCGTGTCGTTTTTTGTTTTTAGGGTTGTTGAGTATTGAAGTACCCAATCGTCAACTTCTTTATAGACCGTAATCAAGTCATAATTCAGGCCAGACACATATAATATTTCAAATTCAGGTTCAATTATTTGGTTTAAACAATCATCATAAAATACTAAATTCAATTTCTTTTCCCCACTGTTTTGACTAAAACACGCGAGGCTTATTGTTAGCAGAAATATTGATTTTAGAACTGTTTTCAAAATAGTGTATAACGTGTTTGTATAAGAATAGTTGTGGGTTTGTATGCGAGGAATTTCCTTCGGAAATTCAGTCGTTACAAACACGCAACGACCTTTGATTAAGCACTAAACCGCAATTATTTTTATACTGTGTTGGCTATAGTATTTTTCACGATTATTTCATTTAGTTTCTTTGTGTCAGATTCCGCAATTTCATTCAAGTCAAATGTTACTATTTCTCCGCCATTTTTTGTGATAATCAATTTGTTTTCGTTCAGTTCGGTTTTCTTTATTTGATCAAAACGCAAAGATTTCCCCATAAAAGAATTAATTCGTATTACTGCTCCTTTTTTATTCCATTGAATAGTATTTTTAAACCAAAATAACTTACTCCAATAAATTGCTTGTAGTAGAAATCCACTTGCGCGTAAATATTTATAAAATTTTGGGTTTTCAAATTCAATTGGTAATTCCTCAATAAAAATTAAAACCAGAGATAAAAGTATAATTATTATCCAATATTTATTTTTCCCTAAATTGTCAAAATGTATTCTCTTCATTTTTCCACTACTGATTTAATTAATTTATAAGCATATAAAATTCCGATTAAAAACATAATTCCGCAAATCCAATATTCCGCTTTTGAATAATAACTTATTCCTCCAATTATTCCAAATACAGTCCATAATAGGTTTGTCAAAATTTCGGTTTTATTCAATTTGTTCATTTCTGTGTTCGTCTGTTATATTATTCTGGCTATGATTTCGTTGTGGAATCATCCGCAGGATTATTCCGCCGAAATCCAGCCGTTTGATTTATACTTTTACTTTGGTGTGGCACAAAACCACAATGAATTATAGCATCTATGAAAAAGCAGTAAGTCGAGTATCTGTAGAATTCACGAAAATTAGAAAAGATATGGAACCTCAAATTACCGCTTATCCAAAGCTATACATTGGTATCGACATTCACAAGCGGAGCTGGAAGGTGCATTGCGGTACGGACCTTTTCACGGGCAAGTCCTTCAGCATGTCCCCTGATCCGGAACGATTGCGAACCTATGTTTCAAAACATTTCCCGGGCTATGAAGTTGCCACGGCCAAGGCCACCTTGGAGAGCGGGATGCGTTCCTTCCGTTTCGTGGACCAAGAGCTCAGGGATGTCTCGACCCGACTCAGACGCTATTGCAAGGTGAACTACAAGAAAGACTATATGTTGCTCCGCAGTATCCCGGGTATCGGGGGCATAGTGGCCTGTGGCATACTCTGCGAACCGGGCGATCTTCGTCGTTTCAACAACATAAAGCATTTGGCGGGCTATGTGGGCCTTGCCCCCCGGGGTGCACCAAAGTGGCGGCAATTACAAGACCACGGGCATGAGCATGCGGGCCCACCGTTTGATCCGGTCGTATTTCGTGGAGGCCGCCTGGCAGGCGATACGGGCAGATCCGATCATGCAGGCGTATTACCGTAAACATCAGGGCAAGAACACAAAGAGTATCATCATCAAAGTAGCGAGAAAGCCGCTAAGTAGGACATTGGCGGTTATAAAGACCGAGACACCCTATACGATAGGTATAATCGAATAAAAGTAATTAAATAACAAAGCTCACGAAACAGTAGATAAGACCTGTACCACAAAACAACGTGGGTGACCCCGATAGCCATCGAGGATTACAAATTTATAGCAAGTGGCCGGGCCTATTATAACTTATGATCATACAGATGCCGGTGAACCCTAAAAAAAGATGTATCGCACATAGGATGCGGAGCAAGTTATATTAAAAGAAAAAAGGTGGTTTAAGCAAAAAAAGAAAATATTGATTAACTTTAGAGAACTGGACCAGGGCTTTTCATAGGAGCCGTTGTTGAGTGTAGTTATTTTACTACTCTCTAATTCGCCTTTTTAAATCCATACGCTCATGTAAAATTCTGATTACTTCAATTTCGTTATCCGATATTTGACAATAAAAGATTATATGTTTTCCAGATTTAAGTCCAAGTAGATTTTGTTCAATTCCATTGTAATTCCTCCCAAGTTCTGGGTTTTCACCAATTTCTTTGCAGGCAAATTTTATTCTAGCATAGTATTTATCAGCTTGCTTTTCGGACCATTGATCAGAAGTGTATCGCCAAATATCATTCAAATCATCAATGGCCTCCTGTCTTAAGATAACTTTAGCCATTCTTCCTTTTTTCGGCTTTAAGTTTTTCAAGGTTTTTATCAAAGTCAAAATCTTCGACTCTTGGGCTATTTAGGCCTTCTTGAATTGCATTTCGAAGTGCAATTACCTTACTTTCCTCGTTTTCTAAAAGCCTAAGGCCCGCGCGAATAACTTCGCTAACATTTTTATAGCGTCCGGCTGACACTTGTGATTGAACAAATTGATCAAAATAATTTCCGAGTGATATAGACGTATTTTTCATACCGCTTATTTTTTTTGAAAAATACCAATTTTTGGTAAGACCTGCAAACTATTGATTCAGAGGCATAATTACACCCAACGGTTATGTATATGGAAAGTTGCGTGTTTGTGTGCGAGGATTTTCCGAAGGAAAATCAGAAGCTAGCAAACAAAGCAACTCACATTGGTTAAGCTAAAAATAGCAATTTTTTATATACTTT
>NZ_JBLFEQ010000014.1:0-56277 GCF_047345125.1 Maribacter spongiae
GTTCAAGACAAGGGTGCTGTCCAAAATCACTGCCTTGACAATGGTTCAGTTCGTTAACAGGTTCGTCTTTGATAGAAATATAAACAACATTAAAATCAGCATTGTTTAAAATGCACAATGGGTATTTAATAGTAATTTTAATATATGAAAAAATTAGCACTTCTTTTTTTTGCTACGGTTTCTATTTCCAATGCACAAAACACTACACATGATGACCCTAAAGTAATTTTAAATTCCCCAAACACTATAAGCTTATTTCAAACAAATTCTACAAATGGGGTTTGGGCAAGTGGTATGATTACAAGTGATAGATGGAGTGTTTTTGAGGACGCAACAAGCTCTAAAGAAAGATTCACTATTCTTCCAGGAGGAAATGTAGGTATTGGAACGGTAACACCAAATGCTAAATTAGAGGTTAAACGCAGTTCTAATATTGGTGGAAAATGGAATCCAAATAGCAGTATTTTTACTACGACTGAGGCCAATAATTCACTCATAATGGATACAAATGAAATCTATAGTTCAGGGATACTCTATGTAGGCGGAAAAGGTAGTGATATTATTCGTTTCAGAAGTGTTTCCGATACTGGTTTTAGTGATAAAGTTGTTATTAAATCAAATGGTGATGTGGGTATTGGGACAATTTCGCCCAATGAAAGATTACAAATTGGAAATGCCTTTACCTTTCATGATGGAGGTAGTAAGGTGATGATGATTGGTCATGCCACTGGAGGTGTAGATCTAGATCCTTCCAAATATGCTGCCGAATTGCGTTTTAACCCTACGAACGGGTATCTAAGTTTAGGCACTTCATCTTCTATAACTTCCGCTCCATTACCCCAATTAAATATTTCCAAAGAAGGTAATATTGGTATTGGAACATTTGACACAGGTTCGCACAAATTAGCCGTAGAGGGCTCAATAGGAGCAAGAGAAATAAAAGTAGAAGTAGGTACTTGGTCAGATTTTGTCTTTCACAAAGATTATAATCTTCCAACTTTAAAAGAAGTAGAAATTCACATTAAAGAAAAAGGGCATCTAAAGGATATACCAAGTGCAAAAGAAGTAGAAGAAAATGGCATCAATCTTGGAGAGATGAATGCTAAATTATTACAGAAAATCGAAGAGTTAACACTCTATCAAATCGAATTACTCGAACGCTTGGAAAATGCTGAAAAGAAGATTGAAATAATAATAAAACAGAATTAAAATAATAGAAATGAAAAAGCTTACATTTTTTATAATGCTTGCGTCCCTTTCATCATGGTCTCAAACAGAATCATTTTATAGCACCTCAGCCCTTAATGGTAATGGTTTTCGTTTTTGGAATGGAAACAATAACTATAAAATACATATGGGTAATAGTGAATTTTATAAATATGGTCCAGTTCAAGATTTTAGTATAAAAACTAATATGAGCGCTGGAACACCTAATCGAGGCTGGACTTGGGGAGTTAATGGGCAAGTGCCCATAGCAGCATTAAACAGTGTTGGTAATTTTCAAATTGCGGGCAGTTTTTACGCTATGAATCGAATTGGTATAGGAATAGATTCTCCAAATTCTATACTTCACGTCAAATCTCAAACGGGTCAAACTGAAAGTTTGGCAAGGTTTCAAGTCGAAGATGCGCCTACTGATTATTTTCAGATTGTAAATGCAACCGGTGCAGGGGGGCAGTTTATACCAGCAATTAAAGGACATCGGGAAAGCGACAATAGATACTCGGTTCAGTTTATGGGTCAAACAAATGATTCTAACGACACAGGTAATAATGCCCTTGTAAATTTTGATGCAAGAAGAGCCACGGGACCAATTCAGAACAGACCCTTATTTGTTTGGACTAGTTTTTCAAATAAGTATATGACCATGTTAGCCAATGGTGGTTTAGGTATAGGAACCACAAACCCTCTTTCGAAGCTTGATGTTAGAGGTGGTATTACATCATCATATGATGACAATAGGCGTTTATCCTTTTTTAATTCAGGTGATGGAAACGGCTACTTGAGTTTCACAGGTGGTTCCCCTAGTTCAAGAATTGGTTTTCAAATTGACGGAAGCAGTAAATTGTCTATTTATAACAATGGTAGTGTTTCAATAGCAACTGGTAGCACAGGCACTCACAAATTAGCCGTAGGTGGCTCGATAGGAGCAAGAGAAATAAAAGTTGAAGTAGGCACGTGGTCAGATTTTGTCTTTTTCAAAGATTATAATTTACCATCTTTAAAAGAAGTAGAAAATCACATCAAAGAAAAAGGACATCTAAAAGATATTCCAAGTGCAGAAGAAGTAGAAGAAAATGGTATCAATCTCGGAGAGATGAATGCTAAATTGTTACAGAAAATTGAAGAGCTTATGCTTTATACTATACAGCAGCAGAAGGAGATTGAAGCAATTAAAATACAAAATATGATATTGCAAGAAGGTATTAAAACTTTTAAAAAATAGCTTATGCTAAAAATGCTTTACAGCTATTTCTTTTCAGCAAGTATAATAATTACTTCAACAATAAATACTTCTAATCTCATAATGCCAGAAAAACAAGGTTTTCGAAACTCAATTTCTCAAGCAAAAATTACAAAAGAAGATATTTACGGTAATTGGGTGACATGGGCAAAAACAAGCAATCAATATAGGTCAAATCCCTACTTGGGCAAAAAAAACTCATATTCCTTCAAAGAAGATTCTTCGATAGTAATTATAAAAAATAATAAAAGAATGGAAGGTTCTTGGGCTCTATCTGATAAGAGTGAAATAACCATAGTAACTGATGGAAAAACTCAGATTTATAGAATAACACAGTTTAAAGACAATTCAATGATTCTTATGGATTCAAATTCATATTTATCCTTAAAAAAATACCATTAAGATATGAAGTTAAATTACGTGTATTTTGCTTTTTTTATAATATTCTTTTCATTGTCAACCGCATTTGCTCAGGAGCCAGGCAAAAGATGTGCATTTGATGAGTACAAAGCTTCAATATTTTCAGCTAATCCAACTTTAGAAAATATTTTAACCCAAACTGAATCGAATTTTAAAACATCTAAATCCACGGGGCTTGACCCCAATAGAGTTGTTACTATACCTGTAGTTGTCAATATACTGCATCGAGGAGAGCTTGAAGGAACTGGTCGAAACATAGAAAATGAAAGGGTAGATGAGCAAATTCGAATTTTGAACGAATGGTATTCGAATATGAACAATAAAGGAGTAGATTCTAAAATACGGTTTTGCCTGGCTTCTCAAGATGTGTTCGGTAAAAAGACAACAGGTATATATCGTTACAACACCTTATTTGATACTTATGTGCCATTCGATGCACAAGGAAACCTTACTGCTCACGATTTTGAAATAAAAAAAAACGTAACTGGTTCTTTTCCTTTTCAGCAATATCTAAATATTTGGGTTGCTGACGTTGCAGAATGGGATAGCAATGGAACTCTATATGGTTATGCTAATTTTCCTGCACCATCTGACAATCAAATTAATATTAGAGATGGTGTGGTTATAAATCACAAAAGTTTTGGGCTTACAGAAGATTCTTATGCTGGATTAGGGGTTACAGCGGTACATGAAGTAGGGCATTGGCTAGGCCTTTTTCATACTTTTCAACGTACCCTTATTGATGATAAGGGTACTGCAAACATTCAAGATGATGAATACACTTTGCCATGCGAAGAAAAATCCGAAGAGTGTGAAATAATTAATGATAAAGTGTGTGATACAGAACCAGTTCTTAGTCCGGCCTCTAGTCAAAATTTAACTGACTGTAAAGGAATAGACTGTGACGGCAATGAAACTAATGCAGTTCAAAATGTAATGGACTATAATGAAGATGGTTGTTATAAATTTTTCACGGCTGGTCAGGTAGAAAGAATGAGGAATATGCTTCATTTACATAGAAGTTTAATTGTCAATCAAACTGCACCGCCAGTGGCATGTGTTGTTCCTACAGAGCCTAATGGAGACGACACCCCAGCCGAAAACTGTGTACCCAATAATAAAGAAGATGATTATGGTTTTAGGTTGCGACAGGGTGGATTAGGGTTTGGTAGTAATTTAGCTTTAGATGGAAATACTTTGGCTGTAGCTGATAACGGATATACTATAAGCCTTTTTGATATTGAAGAAGATTGTGCATTAGAACGGATAGCTCTTATTACAAAATATGATCCGGAATTATTGAATGGTCTACCATTTAATCAAGAAATCACGAGAATAGGTACTAAGCTAGCTTTAAGTGATGATTACTTAGTTTTTACTGGGACTACTAAGACACTAAATGCAATAACTAGCACCAGAAAATACTTTTTTGCAATATATAAACGTAATGAATCTGGACAATTTCTACCTTGGAAAATTGAGTTGTCTAATGAGGTGAAAGTTCTTGAGCTTAGAGATAATGAATTATTGATTATTGCTGGTAAAACAATTAATAATTACGTTATGGAAAATAATTCTTTGTTGAAAACTCAAGAAGTCGAAATAAATTTACAAGGTGTGCCTGGAAGCTTGCCAAGTGATTGGATTGTTTACAATGGCGAATATTTAGCTCTAGTATTTCATAGTTCTGTACAATTATTTAGGAAAACAAATGGAATATGGGACCCTGAACCAATAGATTATGTTGAAGGAATATTTTATAGTGGAGGTATTAATTTGACAGAATCAAATGAACTGTTTATTACTTCTAATGATGATAATAAAGGAAAAATAAGGCATTATGAAATAATAGGTAATAACATAATATCTAAAAGCACTGAACAGGTTTCAGATTTTGGTATGGGGAATGTTCTTGGTGGCACTAGACGTTTTTTACTACGAGGTGTTCAAACTATTAATGAGAATATGCTTTTAGTTTCTAGGTATGGTATGGGTAGTACTTTTCATTTTTTAGATAATAATGAGATAGATAGAATAGAAAATATTCCATACCTCCAAAATAGTTATATTCCATCAGTTTTGGCACCTGATAGCCATAGCAATGACCCTTTTGGAAGTATTTCATTTGGCCAAAACGATGTCATAGGGGATAAGTTTTATGTTGTTTCTAATGCCGCCTGTAGTGAAATATTTATATATAATTTGAACAACATATTAGAAGGTGTTTCAGAATACGAAGTTAATTTGGATAAATTGATTTGTGGAAGTCCACCAAGCTCAACATTGACTAGTGGCAGGACGATAACTATTGGTGGAACTTTGCCCTGCTCTATTGATTTTAATCAAAACGATGGTAGAAAGATTTTTGAAGCAACCGATGCTATTAGGATATTACCTGGCACTAAAATTAATTTTGGCAGTAATTTTAGTGCCAAAATAACTACAGATGAAAATTGTAATTTGAATGGAGGGGCGTATTCTAAATTACCACTAAGTGCTAATCAAGACGCCTATGCATCAAAACTATATATTTATGATGCAGCAGGTTTAACAGCTAAAATACCGGATGATTCATTAGAGATTAATAATTTGTTAATTTCTCCAAATCCCACTAAAGGGGTTCTTGGTATAACAGCAGCAGCAGACAATTTGGTAATCTCATCTGCTGTAATAGGCTTGACCGGAACTAAATTATTGGATTTTAATAATACTTATAAAAATGTTTCATTTGAATTAGATTTATCCGATTTTCCCACAGGAATATTCATTGTTAACTTTAATATGGAAGACGGTAGCATTATAAGTAAAAAAATAATTAAAGAATAAATACTCTCTTGTTAATGATACATTTTATTAGAACTACAACTAATTAGACTGATACAAAACATCTATAAAAGAAATTCCCAATGATGAAACTATTATTTAAAGTTAGTTAGGCATTGGATTTAAATGAACAAAAAAATCCTAAATTTTAAAAGAAAATTATATTATCACTTCTCATATCTCTAATTGGTTTTTCCACAATTTTTGCGAAACCTTATATTTCTGGTACGTTATCACATACAAGTGGATATCTTTCCATAAAACCATACAATAGCTCATACGATGACGGCTCAATTGCACGAATATTTTATGACGGAAATAACAAAAGAATTCAATTTTGGAACACTGCAAGTGGCGTAAGTTATACACACTTAAATGCTGGTAATATTACTTCAAATGGAGATTTAAGAACAACAGGAAAAATAACGGCTACGGGGTTAATAACAACTTCAGGAAACTTTGGAGTAGGCGTGAATTCGCCATCAGCAAAGGTGCATTTTAAAAGCGGCGGTCAGGGTATAAAATTTCTTACAGGTACAAATACAAGCTCATATTCACTTGATGTAGGCGTCAATGATAATGGTGTTAATTTCACAAATAATTCTGCTATTAGAGGATTTAATTTTTCCAATAGCAATGGTAGTTTATTAGATATTTCTCGAAATGGGAGTGTTTCAATTGCCACGGCAAGTACTGGCTCGCACAAATTAGCAGTAGGTGGCTCCATCGGGGCACGAGAGATAAAAGTAGAAGTCGGCACGTGGTCAGATTTTGTTTTCTATAAAGATTACAACCTCCCAACCTTAATGGAAGTTGAAAAGCATATTCAAGAAAAAGGTCATTTAAAAGATATACCAAGTGCCCAAGATGTAGCACAGAATGGCATTAATCTTGGAGAAATGAATGCCAAACTACTACAGAAAATTGAGGAATTAATGCTATATACAATACAACAAGAAAAAGAAATTAATGAATTAAAATCATTTAATAAGAGTTTATTGGAATTATAAATAAGAATTGAAAATCTGGAATCTAAAGAATAAGAAATAGTATGTTCAACATCGAGACAACAATTATTTTGTAAATTCCTTAAATTCCAACAATAGTTTTGCAGCTTCATCAAGTACAGAACTCCCAAGTTCCTTCAAATAAACTTGAGTTGTAGTTAAATCTTTATGACCCAATGACTCACCGATAACATCTGTAGCAACCCCTTTTTGCTTTAAACAATTAGCAAAGCTATGCCTTGCTACATAACTAGATAAAGACTTATTAATACCACAGAGACCAGCTATTTCTTTTAAGTCTCTATTGTATTTTGCTAATGTTTTCTTTTTTCGATTATCTATTTGGGTAGGAGTCAGGCCATCCTTCAAAAGAATAGGAAAAACATATTTGGTGGGTAAAGCATATTCTCTATAATAGTTGAGAATTTCATGAACTGGAGGAAGAATAGTGATGACAAATCTACCTTTGGTTTTATTTCGAATATAAGAAACCGTTGTTTCATCAATATCATCCCATTCGAGCTCCAACATATCAGTGTAGTTCATTCCTCTGGTATAAAAGCTAAACACAAAATAATTTCTAGCATCTGCTAAATGTGGGTTTCTTGATAAATCAAGATTGATGATTTTAGTTACTTGCTCAAAGTTCAATGCCTTTTTAATGCCCTGACCTTTAAGTTTAGATATCTTATAGGTTTTGAACGGATGATTGATGTCTTTAATAATATTCCGTTCTATTGCCTTATTGTATAATGCTCTCAATGTTCGCTGCTTAATACTAATTCCTCCACCCGTTCCACCTCTTGAACGAAGCCATGCTTCGTATTTGTTCAAAAAGGTATTAGTAATATCTTGAAATCGTATTTTTCTAAATCCACAGAACTGTTTTATCGACTTCATGGTTTCCGCATACATGGTGGCATTTCCCATTCTGCCAGCCAATTTCATTTCTGATACGATTTCTTCCCAAAAAGGAAAAACATAATCATTAGCAGGGTTGCTATCTATTCGAAAACGTTGACTGAAATCATCAAGATTAAAGAACTCTCTTTCAAAGTCAAGGTCCGCATATACTTTCAGCGCTCTTGCTTTTATTTTCAATAGCAGTCTATTATTTTGCATATAATTGATATTGTATTTATTAAAACAACCTGAAGAGGCATCCCATTCCTTTTCAGAACTTTTATAAATAGTGTTGAAATATTTCGTTTTTCTATCTTTGGTAATTCTTAAACAGATAGGATAAGTGCCATCAGAAAGCCCTTTTTTTCGTAAAACAATCTTGATACTTGACATAGCATTTAATTTAGTGGGTACAACATAGGTACAACAAAGTGGATTTTAGAACCATATTTGATGACAGTTGATACAAATTTACAAATCATAAATTACTGATAATCAGACTAAATGATAGCTAAAGACACTAAATGCAATGCAATTTTAATCGCCTGTCACGCAGGGGGTCGCGGGTTCGAGTCCCGTCCAGACCGCTTTTTTTAAATGAATCCCTCACTATCTAATTGATAATGAGGGATTTTTATTTTAAGTCATTAAATCCTTCCCCGCTATTTCCCCACCAATTGCAAAAAGAGGTGTTATTGCCAAATTATTCCTTTTTTGTTTTGTAAGAATTTTTTTATTTTTAGTTTCGATTTAAACCAACTATGAGCCAAAACAAAACACTAACACCTATAAAATTCAATTTTGTTTCCCTCCATTTTGAACCATACGCCGAAGTAAAAAAGAAGCATAACACCAGATCTATTTTAAAAGAAGTTTTTGAGTATTTAAGGAGCCAAAAAAAACTTGGAAAGGGTCATTTGATTGATAGACATGAAAATCGAGATGGTTCGGAATCACGGGAACTATTCATGACAACTTCAAGGATTCTTCCCAAAGAAGAAAGGATCATTTGCACCATGGCGTTATTACGAAAAGGGCGTGCGCCTAAGTTAAAGCCACGAGACAAATTTAAACTCCTTCCTATTAGAGAGATGGGTGACATTGCGGAAGTAACTCATTTCTTTATTGATTTTACCACCTCAACTTGTGTAGTGTGTGCTGAATACAATCATCATGGTCCAAGAATCTCTGATTTTGAATTTTACCTTAGAAATATTGCTAACAATAATATTCTTGGACTTGCTAGACAAACAGATGTAAATGTATATTTCGAGAGTACCTTGGATAAAACACTGAGTCAACTTCAAAACGTATTGCACATTGACATAAAGTCTACTCCTGGAAAACTTGCCCAAATGGATGCTGATGTCCGTCAAAATTACTTCTCAGGAATGTCTAATATCGGAAGCGTATTAAAACCAAAACATATTAGAATCGAATCTTATTTTCAAACTCAAGGAAAAACAATTGTAACTAACTCGACGAATACCGAAGCGAATAATATGTTCAAAGATATGTTAGGGGTGTTTAAAAAAAGACCTCGTAATATTAAATGTTTTGAGGATTTTGTTGTCAAATATGAAGATAAGAATGGGATGGATGAGGTATTTAACCTTCTTCGTGGAAAGAAAGAATTTACTAAAGATATCGACTTAAAGGCAAACCCAAAACTTTCTCAATTCTATACTCTCATTAAACCTGAAATTAACGACTTTGTCACAACTCTCTAAAAATATATTTGATTATTATTTTAGTCGTCCCGTTGTTTGGGATTTGACAATAGTTTTGGCTTTTATGTCATTGTATTTCTTCCTTTTGAGAGAGTGTTTATTGATTCTTCCCGATAGCGACTCCATCAATACCTTGACCCTCGAGGTTTCCAATATTGCATTTACATCGGCTGGCTTTGTACTTACCTTCCTTACGCTGCTAATTACTTTTAAGGTTGGAGCAAATGTATCTAAGGAGGACATTAAAAAAAATCAAAAAGAGAAGGATGCAGATAAGAAGAAAATCAACATTTTTGATATTTTTCTGGCTAGTGACTATTACAACGAAACAATTAGACACCTTAAAAATGCTATTAAGGTATTGATTGCAATTGCTTTGATTGGTTATCTTCTAAAATTGGTTTTCATTTCCCTCATAGATGAGGTACACCATTTCTTTAATATAGCGGGGGTAGTATTAATTAGTGCCACCTTACTACGATGCCTTGTTGTGTTAACAAAAATTTTGAAATTTCATGAGCAAGAAGAAATTTCTGAATCTTCTTGACCCAACTTGACCAATGCCTTTATCTACATGCATTGACTCCAATAACAAATCAAATCAGTATGACCAAAGAAGAAGAAATAGAGGCAGTTCATGCGAATGATTCTTATGTTGTTTTGCTAGGAGCAGGTGCAACCTACGCCTCAACTTTATTAAATCCTGAAAAGAATGGAAAAACACTTCCGTTGATGTGGAATATAATTGATGTGGTTGGACTAAATGAAGTTGTAAATGGACTTCCAAAAGAGTATCAACAATTTAGAGAGGACTTTGAAAAACTATACAGTCTTTTAGCAAAAGATGATAAGTTTAATGGGGAAAGAGAACATATTGAAAAGGTGATCTATGAGTATTTTTCAGAACTGGAATTGCCCGACGAACCAACCATTTATGACTACTTAATACTATCCCTAAGACACAGAAGAGATACAATAGCCACATTCAATTGGGACCCGTTTCTTTACAAAGCATACGAGAGAAATGGTAAGTTTACTAAGAGCCCAGGGATTCTATTCTTGCATGGATGTGTTTCTTTAGGATATGACGAGTCGAATGGTTCTTCCGGTCCAGCAGGTTGGACTTCTAAAAAGACACTACAAAAGTTTGAGCCAACTAAATTGCTATATCCTATTGATAAAAAAGACTACAATAGTGACCCGTACATTAAAGGGCAATGGGAGGCATTAGCCAATAGACTTACAGAAGCAGAGAGGGTAACCGTTTTTGGTTATTCTGCACCTGTATCGGATGTTGAGGCAATAGGGTTATTACAAGATGCCTATGGAAGCTTTGAAGAGCGAGCAATGGAGGAGTTTGAATTTATTGATATTCAAGAAGAAGAAAAACTTCTAAAATCGTGGCAGACGTTTGTTCACAGTCATCATTATCATTATTGCAATAATTATTTCGACTCCTCTCTAGCGTTGCATCCTAGGAGAAGTGTAGAAAGTTATCATCATTGGGCGTTACCCTTGACTCCTAGTCATTGCTTTCAAGACGGGAACCCTGTCCCTACCAACTTTAAAACATTGGAGGAACTGTGGGATTGGCACAAACCACTTATTGAAGCAGAGAAAAAGTTTTATGGAGAATAAGGCACTACCAAATCATCGGTTTAGTTGTACCTTAAAAACACTGCTCAGCTTGAGCTGGATTTAGTGGGCCAATATAACTGGAATATACACTAAAACTTGTTTTCCACTTCTGCTGCTTCCAACATCAAATAGTGCAAATCTGTATTTTTAACAAAAGGTCTCAACAAATGGCTCCCAGGGCCATACATGGCCAATTCTACATAATCGGCCGAGTGGTGCATACTAATCCAACCTACCGAATTGTGGTTTTTCTGAATTTTGGCCAACGCCTTAAATGGTAAATGTTTGGGGTTGTAAAGTCCCTCTTCAACCTTTAAGTCTTTGTAATGGGACAATAGAGCCATCGCTTCTTCATCTGCCATCGCAAAACCATTAGTGTACTCCACTCGTTCTTTGATACTTCTTATTGATGTTTCTTTTCCTATTCCATTAAGAATCCACTCGTTGGTATGCCTGTAAGCTTGTATTGAGTCAAAATTGGTGCTAGCTTTTTCTCCATAAATGACTCCGGGATTGGCATTTCCATGATCCGTGGTTACTATGACCAATGTTTCACCATCGTTTTCAGCAAAGTCCATGGCAACCTTCACGGCTTCGTCAAAGGCCACTTGATCATACAACAAACCGGCAATATCATTGGCATGTGCCGCCCAATCTACTTTACCTGCTTCAACTTGCAATACAAACCCTTGGGGATGACCATTTAATATATCTATTGTTTTTTGGACCATTTCGGCCAAGCTCGGAGTCTTTTCTTTAATTTCTTTGTCGCTCAACCTATCTCTGGTGTAGGGCAGACCGTTATCGGCAAAAACGCCTAAAAGTGATTTATTGCTAGATACATTAAGCATTTCTTTACGGGTACGTACCACTTGATAACCTTTCTTTTCAAAAGCTCCGTACATATCTTTTCCATCCTTTCTCTTTTCTGGTGAAAAATACTTGTCGCCGCCCCCCATCATCACGTCAAACCCCTGTTCAAGATATTTTTCTGCAATGGATGCTTGATCGCTCCTTGTTTTTTGATTGATACAAAATCCTGCTGGGGTAGCATGGGTAATGGGCACAGTCGTCACACAGCCTGCTTTTTTACCAACAGCTTTGAACTTTTGCCATATGGGCATGTGGAACTCGCCATTTACCCCGTAGTTCAATCCGCCATTGTTAATACGAAACCCACCGCCCCATGACGAGCTGGCAGCTGCCGAATCGGTAACGACTGAATTTGCCGAAGCCATATCCATCAGGGCACGAGACACTTTATTTTCTCTATACAATTGCAACCAATTGGTGCCAACTCCCGTTTTGCGGGACAGGTACAAATCGGCCATATTCAAGGTTCCTATGCTCATTCCATCAGCAACCAGCACGATGATGTTCTTGGCCTTCTTATCCTTCCGATTACTTATCCGGTCACTGGCACGGATAGTGTCAAAAGGAGATAACAATGTGGCACTCAGAGTTGTAAGAGCTCCATTCCTAAAGAATTTTCTTCTATTCATTTCCAATCTTTATATAATTTGTCATATTCTGTAATTAAGCTACGTAGTTGCTCAATATTATAAGGCTGTCCAGTATAGATAATTATCAAATAAAGGACTTCACCATTTATTTAATTCATAATTTCTTGTGTCATTTTTGGATAGCTGTATCATTGATAATCTGCCAAAAACTAACACCATTTAATTCTGACCTTATCTTAAAAGCATCCAAAATAGTGGCTCCTATATCCGAAAAAGATGTTCTAGTTCCTATCGAAACACCCTCCATCAGTTGCTTGCCATAACACAAAATTGGTATATATTCACGGGTGTGATCTGTTCCAGATGCCGTAGGGTCATTTCCATGATCAGCTGTTATAATCAATACATCATCATCTCCTAAAGAATTTAAAATACTCGGTATTTGAGCATCAAAATCCATAAGACAATTTGCATAGCCCTCAACATTTCTTCTATGTCCATAATGCATATCAAAATCTATCAGATTGGTGAAAATAAGTCCTTCAAAATCTTCCTTTATACAAGAAATGGTTTCCTTCACACCATGATTGTTATTAATTGTCTTTATTGTATTTGTAATACCTGAACCTGAAAAAATATCATTGATTTTACCAATGGCCACCACTTCTTTTTTGTTATTTTTTAAAACGTCCAAAAGCGTTGCAGATGGTGGTTTGATTGAAAAATCCCTTCTATTAGCAGTACGAGCGAAGTTGCCCGGAACTCCAATGAAAGGTCTTGCTATGACTCTACCAACTTCAAAGTCGTCCCTTAACAATTCTCTTGCTATTTTACAGATTTTATACTGTTCTTCAAGTGATATCACTTTTTCATGCATAGCTATTTGAAAAACACTGTCTGCTGACGTATATACAATGGGAAAACCTGTTTCTATATGAACTTCTCCATATCTATTTATGATATCCGTACCCGAACCAACTATGTTTCCTACGATATTTCTTTTAATGGTTTTCTCAAATGTTCGGATAATTTTACTTGGAAAACCATTTGGAAATGTGGGAAAAGCTTTTTCAAGTACGATACCACAGATTTCCCAATGTCCCGTAGTTGTATCCTTTCCTATGGATTTCTCCAAGGCCCGGCCATAACTTCCTATAGGGTTCTTACTTGACGCAATGTTTAAGGATGGGGAAATATTTCCCAAACCAAGTTTTACTAGATTGGGAAGTTGAAAACCCGGAACAGTTTTGGCTATGTTTCCTACAGTATTGCTTCCTAGATCATTATAAAGGTGAGCATCTGGCAAGGCTCCGATTCCAACACTATCCATAACCATTAATATTACCTTCATATTTTGGTCTATTTTTTTAGTTTACATATTATCCAATTATCATCCCTACAATTGTAGCTGACATGAGCGAAGCAAGGGTTCCTCCAATTAAAGCTTTAAAACCAAATTCGGTCAACAATTTTCTTTGCCCTGGTGCCAAAGAACCAATACCACCAATTTGAATACCTATTGATGCAAAATTGGCAAACCCACATAATAAATAGGTAGCCATGACAATTGATTTATTATAAATTAGATGTATGGGGCTGGATACATCTTTTATATCTGCAAGTTGTACATACCCTACGAATTCACTTGCGACAAGTTTTATTCCTAAAAGCTGCCCCATCAATACCATATCTTCTTTTGCCACCCCTATGAGCCACATTAAAGGAGCAAATAAATATCCTAAAATCGCCTCTAAGGAAATTTTGGAGTAATTGGTATTCTGAACCATCCAACTGTTTAAATTGCTTATCTGTCCCAACCATCCGAACAATCCATTGATCAATGCTATTATAGCAATGAATACAAGTAACATTGCTCCAACATTAACTGCCAGACGCAAACCTTCAGTTGTACCATTGGCAATAACGTCCAATAGATTGGTTCCGACTTTATTGGGGGATACATTCACATCTGTACTTATTGCCACGGTTTGAGGATATAGGATTTTTGAGAAAATAATTGCTCCGGGAGCTGCCATAACGGAAGCTGCTAATAGGTGCTTTGCAAAGACCACTCTTAGTACTGGATCATCCCCGCCCAAAAAACCTATATATGCAGCTAAAACTGCCCCCGCAACCGTTGCCATTCCGCCAACCATTACCAAAAAAATCTCGGATTTGGTCATTTTTTCCAAATAGGCCTTTATAAGCAATGGGGCCTCTGTTTGTCCCAAAAAAATATTCCCCGCTACATTCAAACTCTCCGCACCCGAAATTTTTAATGTTTTGGAAAGTAACCAAGCCATTATTTTGACTACCTTTTGTATAATGCCCAAATAGAACAAAACCGAAGTCAGAGCGGAAAAGAAGATGATAGCAGGTAAAACTTGAAATGCAAAGATAAACCCGAACGTATCTGTGTTTCCCACCATTCCTCCAAATAGAAATTCACTTCCAGTGGCCGTATATTCAAGAACACTGACAAATATTTGGCCAATCCATTCAAATAAATTCAACAAAAAAGGAATCTTTAAAATGCAAACAGCCAAAGTCAATTGAAACAATAGACCTATACCTACAATTCGCCAGTCAATTGCCTTTCTGTTGTTACTGAATAAAAAAGCAATCAAGATTAAAAAAACCATTCCCAAAATACCTCGCATCAAGCTCATGATCGATATCCCTTGGCTAGAGATAATCGATGTATTCACTAAATTTTCTTGAAAATCAGGTAATATTCCTAAAAGATTATTCATATGTTGAGTATAATTGGCTAGACTATCTATTTATCATCTTCATTTCGTTATTTTGTCCAGAACATACTCTATAAGTTTCTTTACTTCATCTCGATAGTTTTGATTTGCATTTTTATTGAGGCGATTAGCTATAATTAAGCAAATGGCCACCGCATTATGACCCAGCATTCGTGCCAAACCATACATTGCCGAACTTTCCATTTCATAGTTGGTTATTTTAATACCATCATACTCAAAGTTTGAAAGTCTTTCATTGATGTCTTTAAGTTTTGGTTTCAATCGCAGCTCTCTTCCTTGAGGCACATAAAACCCCGGTGATGTAACAGTAATTCCATGATGTGTTATCTCACTTTTTAGCATTTTCACCAACTTTTCAGAACTATCCACTACATAAGGGTTCAAATAAATTGAATGTCCCTCCACTAAAATTCTAAGGAGTCTACAAAACTTCTCATTTACAACATTCATGCTATCATCATAGAAATACATTAGATTATCAAATCCTGTTGATTTTTCAGAAATTACATATGAATTGACTGGAATATCTTCTTGAAGACTTCCAGAAGTACCGATCCGTATAAAATCAATGCTCTTTTGGTTTTCTTTTACCTCTCTTGTTTTAAAATCAATATTCACTAAAGCGTCCAATTCGTTCATAACGATATCAATATTGCCAATTCCGACCCCGGTTGATACAACAGTGATTCTTTTGCCATTGTATTTTCCAGTGATACTGACATATTCTCTATTAACTACCTTTAATTCCAATTTGGTCATAAAAGATTCTATAACACTTACCCGTTTAGGATCTCCAACTAAAATCACTGTATCCGCAACTTGACCTGGCTTCAAACATAAATGGAAAATACTTCCATCAGGATTCAGTATTAACTCAGACTCTGATACCATAAATATTGTTTTTTGAAATTCTTTAATGATTTTAAAATAATTGGTCAAGTCATTTTAAAATTCTATTGGTAGATTCAACAAATATGTCCCAATCCTGATTTAATTTGGTAATCGCCCTCTTTTTCCTTTCCATTTCCAAGGAAGAGTATTCAATGGAATTGAATACTAGTTTCTTTAATGATTTTAGATCTAACTCCCAATGGACAAAAGCATACCAAAAATCATAGCTCAATCCCTCATATCCAAAGACTCCGGGATCATCACTGCTAATGGAACACTGGACACCATATTTCATCAATGTGCGGGCAGGATGGTTTCTAGGGTCTTTTACATACCCCAACAAAGTATTGCTCAAAGGATTCAATTCCACGAGGATATCCTTTTCGATTACTTGTTCCACTAGTTCTGGGAAGTATGCCAAATTAAGTCCATGGCCTATTCGTTTTGTATTCAATAAAATTGCATCAAACAGGTTACTATTTGAAAGTGAAAGGCTTTCCCCTGCATGTAAAATAAGGGGTAGATCTATTTTATATTGATTTTCCAGTATTGTGAGTGAATCCCAACATTTTTTATAATAAACTAAGCTGTTCCATGCATCCTCTTCCGCAACCAGATCAAATCCCACGATAGTCCGTGGATACTTTTTCTTTAATCTTATTGCCTCGGTAATTTTATTCTCGATAACAGGGACATCAAAAAATTTAAAACTTGAATATATTAATCCAAGGGTCAGCACTTTTCCACTTTCATTGAGCCCTTCAACAATGTTGTTTAAATCGTTAATTATTGTTTCTGAACCATATAATCTACCTTGAAGATCATAAATCTCATCAAAAACGTATCGAATTTCGACATGACTAATACCGTCTTCAATCAAATCTTCAAATGCCTTTTGATAGTATTCCAAAAAGAAGGGACGATACGAGATGAGTTGAGCAATTCTTTTAAAACGATTTTCAAAAGACGGCCAAATTCCTAAAGAATTTGCTGATTGTGCTTTGTTCAACACCAAAAGGTCATATAGCTGATTTTCAAAACTCGTATTCTCATCAAGTATATCCTTCAATCTAACAAATCCAGAAGGCACTTTTGCTTCGCTATAAATATTCAATTGACCAAATAAATATTGGTCATTGGAAAATCTTGTATACACATAGCATTCGTCAAATTCCTTTGCTCTATTTATCAACCAATGTATATCTGTCAATCCTCCACTATGAGAGTGCAAAAGACCTCCTTTTGGCATGGTTTTTAAGATGGCAAATAGCTTTGTAGTATCTATTTGCTTACTTAACTCATAAAATTTGGGATGTTTGGAAAAATGATGAATCGTCTCTTCTCTTAATGATTTGATTTTTTTGTTTAATAGTTTTTCTTCTCTGGATAGAATTATTGAATAATCAAAAGCTTTTTTTTCGTTGGCGTTCATCAAGTCCTTGCGAAACACATCATATTCCTTCAATCCGTTAGCTTCTTTTTTTTCTTGATTGCAAGCCATAAGGAGAACAAGAGACAGCAATAAACATATCCATAAGGTGTATCTATTAATTAGGCGGACAATATTGTTATGCATGATTTTTAGTTTTCAATATTTTCCATAAATAATATACATTGGTCAGTGCTATAAAATAATTTAAAAACGCCACAGGGAATGCACCTATTAATACTCCATAGGTGCCAAACAAAAAAGCTCCTATTAAATTAAAAACCCTTAATCTTATCATTGAAGCCATCATAAGACTAACAGCTATCAATACAGAGGCTAAATAGCCTAAAACTTCTATCCAATCAATTCCATTCATTTCCAACAAAAAAATCAGTTTACAGCTACTTGTAATGCTAGTTCAATCATATCATCCAAAGAATTCTGACGAGTCAATGGCGGCATTGCCTGATGTTTAATTATATGATCCGAAACGGTCAGAATGGATAAAGCTCTTTTGCCGTATTTGGCAGCAACAGAATATAAAGCGGCTGTTTCCATTTCGACCGCAAGAGTTCCATACTCTATCCAGTTTAAGAACGGATTTTCGCTAGAGGTCTCATTATAAAAGAAATCCGAGGTCAACACAGAACCTACATGAACTTTTTTACTCTTCTCATTACTAATTTTCCAAGCTTTTTCCAATAGTTGAAAATTTGGGGCAGGTGCAAAATCGGCTCCTCCGAAACGGATTTTGTTCATGGCTGAATCCGTACTCGCACTTGTTGCCAAAATAACATCGCCCAGATTGGTCTCTTCCTGAATAGAACCACATGAACCGATTCTAACCAAGGTTTCAACTTCATATTCCAAAATGAGTTCTGTGGCATAAATGGTCATGGATGGCATTCCCATTCCCACACCTTGGACACTGATCTTTTTTCCTTGGTACGTGCCCGTATAGCCCAACATCCCCCTTATTTGATTATAACAGAAAATATCTTCCAAATAATTCTCCGCTATATATTTTGCTCTGAATGGATCGCCCACCAATAATATAAATTCTGCGATATCCCCTTTTTTTGCTTCGTTATGAATACTCATATATTGAATCTTAAATATTTATTCCAGTCGAGTTTCTAAAACCTTGACAGATCATTCCCAAACTCCAATATTCTGGAGTCAATTACCTTTTTAAAAGCTGTGGATTATACTTTATTTTGTAACATACGGCCCATGCTTTTGTTTAATGGCCATATTCTCTTCTTCCAATACATAAACATAGTATTGGTTTCCCTTTGGTAGTACCCGAATTACAACATGCCCTTGGGTACTCTTATAATTATCCTTGAACCAAGGTCCGTAAGTAACCAAAGTTTCTGGGTGCATGTTGGTAGAAAATATATCTCTTTCCTCCATCTCGCCATCTTTATATATCAACCTTTGGTAAACCTCTTGACCAGGATGATCGGAACACCATAATTGTTGCACGACCACTTTTGGATCTAACGTCTCTACAAAAAAGCCATTGGTCGCATCCCTGTTGCCATGATGGTTAAGGGTCATGGCCTCCACTTTCCCAACAGCCTTTGCCATAGGAGCCTCTACATCAAACCACTCTGGATGTCCATATCCCTGCAACCCCGTATTATCTCCACCAGTGAAATAATCAAAATTCCCATAGCTGATTTTAATCGCCAAACTCAAGGGATTCTCATTATATCTTCCTTTATAATAACTTATCATTTCTTCTTTAGTGAAGTATTCAAAGGTATCTTCACCCTTACCTGTCCAAATCGTGGCATTGGATTTTACGCCGATCACTTTAAAATCTGGATAATCGGGGGTATTCAATAAGGATATTTGAGAAGATTTGCCCACTTGCAATGAGGCCACTTCCACTGGGTTTTCTTCAATAAATGCAAGATATTCTTGGAAAGTTCGATCGGATGATAATTGCTTCCTTATATCAAAGGGGAAATCATAATCGGGATAATCCCTGTCTATAATTTTTTTAATCTTTAAGTTTTCTCCCAATTCCATCAAACTTCCGTAATGGTCACTGTGAAAATGGGATATCAATGCGTAATCAATCGTTGGTTCGATGTTTTTAGGAAATAAATTTTTAATGTATCTCGCTATCCATCCCGCAGCACTGAGCGAATCGTTCGGTACTGGGGCCGTAGCTTTTAATGGGCCAACATGTTCTTCAAATTCCGCTTTATTGAGATTCCCTGCATCAAACAATAAGGTGGTTCCATCAGGTAAAACCATAAAGGACGTATCTCCACTGCCGGTATTTATATGGTGAATATCTAAAAAACCTTCTTCCCATTTAAGCAGATAATCCGCTTTCGTAGAATTACTTTGATTGTTTTTAGATTCGTCAACAGTTACTCTAGTATTGCAGCTTAAAAATGAACAAAAAATAAAAAGTGCTAGCCAATAATTTTTAATAGACATAATAGAAATATTATAAATAATAATGAGAGAGGCATATTTTCCAATAGCCAAGTAAATTTTAACCGATCATTTGAACAAGTTCAATTAAACTAAGGGATAAAGTATACTGTCTTTACCCCCCAGTTTCAAATGAAAAAAAACTAACTTAAATAAGATTGAACGAGTTCCAATCCGGGTATATTAATACCCAGGGTTTTGTGGAAAAATACTTGGATCGTTTATTGCATCGATTGCCTCTAATGGAATAGGATATAGCAATTGAAAATCACTTACTGTAAATGCGGATGTACTTGCATTTAGAGTTTCAACGGCTCTGCCAGTTCTGACCAAATCGAACCAGCGTTGATTTTCGGAAACAAATTCATGGCGTCTTTCATCCAATACAGCATCTCTAAAACTAATTTGGTCTGGTAATTCAACAGAAGTAATCGAAGCAAGACCAGCTCTATTTCTAATTTGATTGATAAGGTCAAAGGCTTCTCCATCAGCAACATACCCTTGTTCATTCAATGCTTCTGCCAACATTAACAGCACATCGGCATATCTAATAACGATGAAATTCAAATCAGAATCTTCATCGGCTACTGGAATATCTATCAATTTGCTTGCGTAACGTGTTACACCATTAGACAAAGTTCCGATAGAAATATCCCTTCTTAAATCTCCCGGTTCAAAAGAGTCATAAAGCATATTGGTGGGAATGTTTTCCCCTCGCTGAATACCGATACCATTCAGCAATTCTGCAGCAGAACCAACTGGTGCCACCTGATTGGGATATGGGCTACCTTCTCCATTACCGGCTTGAAATTGAACCTCGAAAATAGATTCGATTCCATTTTCATTGGCAATACCAAAATTGTCTGCAAAATTTGGCTGTAAACTGAATCCTGAAACTTGTTGCAATACAGTAACGGCATCCCCCCAATTTCCCATTGTAAGGTGAACTTTACCCAGGGTGGCTTGGGCGGCAGCCTTGTTGGCTCTTCCTTCTTCATTGCTGTTAGGCAAAACTGCAATAGCCTCTGTTAAATCTATGATTATTTGATCATAGACCACACTTACAGGAGATCTACCTATATTAAAGGCATCAAATGGATCCGCTGTTTCTTCCAGCACCAAAGGAACATCTCCCCATAATCTAACGAGATTAAAATAAGTTAATGCCCTCAAAAATTTGACCTCTCCTATTCTAGTGGATTTCAATGATTGATCTATTTCTACCTCCTCAATACGATTTAGCACTATATTACATCTTTGAATTCCTCTAAAGCAACTGTTCCATGCATCCCTTATTCTGAAATTATCGGATGACATTTGAAATAAATCAATATCTCCTTGGGCTCCACCACTATTCGTTGGACTTTCCACAAAGGCATCATCAGCTCTTATTTCCATCAAGAACATATAATCAAAACCATACTGTCCTTCATCCTGTAGTGCATCATAGGCAGCAACTACTGCTTGTTCAATATCTGACTCCGTATTAAAAAAGGAGTCAGCTCCAATATTTGAAATAGGCGCAACTTCCAATTGATTTTCACAACCAAATGAGATTACCGTTAATAACGCCAAGTTGAATAATATTTTATAAGATTTCATTTTTCACACAATTTTTAGAAGTTCAAATTCATTCCCAAAACAAATGATTTTTCAACAGGATAGTTGTCAAATCCTGTGACAGGATCTAGAGCATTGTTTGTACGTTGTTCGGGATTGTAGCCTCTGTAATCCGTAAAAGTAAATGGGTTTTTAGAGCTTCCATAAATTCTTAAGCTTGTAATCCCCAACGATTCCGAAACCTTTTTGGGAAGAGTATAACCTAAAGTAATATTTCTAACTCTAACAAACGAAGCATCCTCTTGTAGCACATCCGTGGTTCTATAAAAACCATTATCCCTCGGTAGTGAATTGGGACGGGCGTAAATAGAATTAGCTCCTCTCTCTGGAGTATAATAATTGTTGAAATGATCAACAGTTCCATTACCCCATCCTTCTGGATTATATAATAAGACTGTTATCGACAAATCTCTGATATCAACACCCTGAACGCCTTGAACAACAACCCCCAAGTCAAAATTCTTGTATTGGAAGTTTGTGTTTAGACCAAAGGTATAATCCGGAAAAATCGAGCCTAAAACTACCCTGTCATCAGAATTTATCTGACCATCATTATTGGTGTCTTCATAGATATATTCCCCTACTTGTGCAGTAGAAAGACTAGGTGTATTGTCTATCTGCTCTTGGGAAGTAAACACTCCATTTGTTCTATACCCAAAAAGAGCTCCCAGTTCGCCGCCGATACGAGTTATTCCGTTTCTTGTAATAATTTCTTCTTGCCCTGGTCCTAATTGCAGCACCTTATTTTTGTTGGAGGCAATATTAAAGGAAGTAACCGCCTTAACAGGACCGAGGTTGTAATTTCCCCTCAATACAAATTCTATTCCACTATTCTCAACTTCTCCAATATTCTGTAATGAAGATGTAAAGCCTGAATGTGCTGGAACCGGAACCTCTAACAATAAGTCGTTGGTTGTAGACTTATAATAATCTATGGAAGCTGTTAACGCATTGTTGAAGAGACCTAAATCAAGACCTAAATCTACCGTATTGGTTTCTTCCCAACTTAGATTAGGATTAGGCGATGTTGACGGAGACAATCCACTTTGAATACCTCCTACAAGAATAGCGTTCGAGGCATTCAATAAAGCTTGCGAACCAAAATCCCCGATTTGATTATTACCTGTTATACCCCAGCTTGCCCTAAACTTTAGGTCATTTAAAAATTTGGACTTAGGGAAGAAGTCTTCTTCGCTAATTCTATAACCGAATGAAGCTGATGGAAACGTACCAAATCTGGTATTAGAGCCAAATCTTGAAGAACCATCACGTCTTACGGCAGCAGTAAACAAATACTTATCATCATAATCGTACTGAACACGTGCCAGATATGAAACCAATACTGATTTTGTACTTGTTGAAGTACCTCCATTCACAATCCCGGCATTAAGCGTTTCTACAAAATCATTAGGGAAATCGGTAGCTGTTACTTCACTAAAACTAAAAGTCTCCTCTTGAAAAGATGTACCTAAAAGTGCATTGAAATTATGCTTTTCGCCAAATGTTCTTTCGTAAGTCAACGTATTCTCAACAAGCCAATTAACCAATTCGGAAGATGATGTACTTCCAAAAGGAATATCTGGTGCCGCTACATTTCTTCTACCAACGCTTCCAGGGTCAAAAGTTTCTCTTCTATTCGAGGTGTAATCAATGCCCCAAAATGTTTTTGCCTTTAACCCTTTTAATAGTTCCAATTCCAAAAATCCATTACCTTGAAATATTGCATTTCGTCGTTCGTCTTTTTTCAATAGAGCAATAGCCACAGGGTTTTCGGGACGAGCTTGATCTCCTTCCGTAGCTCCCGTTACCTGTTCGCTAATTGCCAGACTACCATCAGCATTGCGCACTGGAAAATAAGGAAGGGAAATAATGGCACCATTAATTGGAGAACCACTAAAACCTCCAAAAAGCACATTTTCCCTATTATAGGATGGGGCCATGCTTACACCTAATTTTAATTTTTTGGAAAGTTGGGCTTCGATGTTTGCTCGAAAACTAAATCGTTCAAAATCGGAACCTAGAGCTATACCTTCTTGATCAAAATAGTCTCCCGATACGAAATAGGAAAGATTTTCATTTCCACCGCGAACCGATAATTGATGATTTTGAATTAAAGCAGTTCTAAAGACTTCGTCCTGCCAATCTGTGTCAACCAATCCACTAGTATCCCCACCATTTAACCATGGTTGTATATAGCTTGGGATAATTGCCTTTCTTGGATTAAAGCCTAAAGCTGCAGCATTTGCTTCACGCGTTGCAGTACCATCATTAATGGAGAACGTTCCATCATCAAATTGTAAATAATAATTATTTCTGGCATCCCTGCTCCAAATGGCATGCTGTTGGGCATTCATTAAATCAAGTCTATTGGCAAGTTGTTGAAACCCAATAAAACTATTATAACTAAATTGGGGCTTACCAGACTTACCCTTTTTTGTTGTGATAATAACCACTCCGTTAGCTCCTCTAGAACCGTATATGGCTGCAGAAGCTGCATCCTTTAGAACTTCAACAGATGCAATATCATTTGGGTTAATAGTATTTAATGAAGTACCTTGAGACAATGGTAAACCATCAACAACAATCAATGGCTGACTTCCTGCAGTAATAGTTCCTACGCCACGTATTATTATCCCGTTTGCTTGGCCAGGTTGACCAGAGTTTTGTGTGATTTCCACACCGGGCAATTGTCCTGCAATGCTTTGTTCAATGCTAGTTGTTGGTATATCCTCAAAATCATTAGATTTGATTGAAGCCACGGCTCCGGTCAATTTTCTTTTAGATACCGAGCCATATCCAACCACAACTACTTCATCCAAATTTGCTGTATCTGGGGAAAGGGAAATTTGTAAAATTGTTTGTCCTTCTACAGGAATTTCCTTGCTAGTAAAACCAATATAGGATACTACCAAAACAGCTGTATCACTGGTTGGGGCTATACTAAAGTTACCATCAAAATCAGTTTGCGTACCATTAGTTGTACCTTTCTCTACTATACTTGCTCCAGGTAACGGGGAACCATTCTCATCTGTAACAGTACCACTGACCAAATCTTGAATAATGATGTTCGTATTTTGAATTTTCTGGTCTACTCTATTATCATTTTCCAATTTCTCGGTAAGATAGATTCGTCGATTTAGTATTTTGTAATCGGTTTTTGTATCATTAAATACTCGATTGAGAACCTTATCTATAGTTTCATTTTTAACATTTATACTCACGAAACGATCTAACTCTACCTCATTCATTTTAAAGACAAAACGAAACTCTGTACTGCTTTCTATCTTGTCAATGAGCTGGTCAATTCTAATATTCGTGTAATCCAATGTGATTTTAGTTCGCTGTCCATATGAGTCACTTGCTTGCATCGTAAACAGCGCTGCAATGATGAACAAAGTCGTAATTTTCATTTTGAGGTCAAATTTCAATATTGGCAAACCCCTCCTTGAAAGTATAAGAAGTTTTTTCATACTTTTATAGTGTTATAATTTGGTTAATCTTAATGATTGATCATATTAGCCCAATCGGAAGATGCTCCAACATTTTCCGATTTTTTTTCCAGTATCTTAGTATTGGTGCTATGATGATTATTTATTCTTAAATATTCATTTGGTTTATATCATAGGCATTTTTCCATTTTTAGTTCTTATTCAATTAAAATGTCTTTTCCATTGATGGAATAGTCAATATCATATATTTCTTTCAATTCATCCAAAACCATTTCGATTGGAGGTAGATCACCAAAACTGGCCTGAAATTTTTGACTTGACAATCGTTTGTTATTGTTTACAATACTGATGTCATATCGTCTTTCTAATTTCTTGAGTATGTTTTCAAAGGTCATATCCCTAAAAACAAGCTCCCCAGTTCTCCAAGACGTATAAATTCCAGTTGTTACGGCCTCCTCAGTAATACTTTTACCTATTTTATCAAAACTGGCCTTAAATCCAGGCTCCAATACTGTATTTTTTCCGTTCTCATAGATTTCAGTATCGGTATAGAGACTTACCGACCCTTCAACAAGAACCACTTCTGTTGTTTCATCTTCAGGATATGCGGATACATTAAACTGAGTACCCAAAACCCTAACATTTAATTCATTTGCGCTAACAATAAAAGGATGTTCCTTGTCTTCGGAAACGCTTAAGTAAGCTTCACCTGTTACAAAAACCTGTCTTTTCATACCCTTTAAAAATTGAATTGGATATTTAACGGATGAGCCTGAGTTTAAATGCACAATGGTACCGTCAGACATTTCAAGCTGAAAGGACTTACCGTAAGGAACAGTCAATGTATTATAAGCAAGTTCTTTAAGTGGTGTTTTGTCACTATAGACCAATTGGCTCCCGTCTTGTTTTCCAATAATATCCCCTTCTGAACTTAAAATTTCAATAGCAGAATTTTCCTCGACAACTTTAATACTACCATCTTCCAACTCCAATGTAATGGCATCTTTGGGTATTATTATATTTTGAGAAGATGGGGTGTTTTGATAGTAACGATAGCCTATTAAAACAAAACCTATAAGAACAACCGCAACTGAGGCATACTTCCAATACTGTTTCCTTGTCTTTTTAGATGTTGGTAACCCTATATTTTCTTTAATACCTTTCCATATTGTATTCTTTGTATAGTTCTTATAAGCTTCACTATACGTAATTTCCTCTCTGTTTTCCGATTCCAGTCTATCAATAAATTGTTTTAATGGCAGTTGTTCTTCTTCAGACAACGTACCTTCAAAATATTTATCCAACAATTTTCTAAATTCTTTTTCTTTCATGTTACCGGATGTATAATAATGAGCCCAAAACGATATCAGATCCACAAATTTTTATGGACTTTAACTTTTATTTAACATTTATGATTATGTTTAAAACGGAAGTTCCTTCGGGTAAAAATCAGAAGATAATGGATGTCAAAAGGAAAATTGGAAATATGAGATCTTTCTTGATAATCCTTAATGCTAAAGATAATTGATTTTCAACCGATTTTTTTGAGATTCCTAAACGAGAAGCTATTTCCTCATTGCTTGCATCTTCCATTTTACTCAACTTAAATATTTGCCTACTTCTTGGCGAAAGCCTATTTAAGGATTTTTCAATGGTCAGTTGGGTTTCTTCCAAATCATGCTGCTTCTCCATTTCAGACACAGAAGGAATGTGTAAGGTATCAATAATACGAAGTTGACTTTCCGAAAATCTATTATCTCTAAAATATTTGTAGCAATTATTAATGACGGTTTGGAAAAGATAAGCAGATAAATTTTGAATTTTTCTATCCCCTCTTTTTTGCCATAAATCTATCCAAATAGCTTGTACAATATCTTTGGCTATAGCATCTTTTTGAACAATGCCAATGGCCTTTCTATGCATAGGTTGCCAGTACATTTCAAAAAGCTTTTGAAATGCTTTTTCGTTTCCCCTTTCCATTTCGGAAAGAAGAAATTCATCACCCATGTTATTGTTTAAAGACATCCTTTTATTCAAAAAAATCAACTAAATTTTGAATAAATGTATTAAAAACTTCTTAATTCCGATAAATACATAAATTACTTCACGGTTTTGTGATAATAATTTAACATTAGAATTTTTATTATTTAATCCTCAAAATTCTTCAAGTAAATATGGCTTTAATCTCTTGATGGATCTTAACATAATTTCTTTCCAATTCAATTGGAGTAATCTTCATTGGCAACGGTAGGTTTCTTTTTATTCTAGGCAGCATAAACCTCACTTTTCTGTCTTTGCCATCGGCAAAAACAACGAATTCGCCTTGTCTTAATTTGAAGAATATTTCTGCCCTTCGTTTGGGTACTTCCCGTTCTCCTTTTGTTACTCTAGCCTCCCAAGAAAGTCCTATTCCTTTGCTTATGCTTCTTGTGGGGTCCTTTACAATTTCAAAAAAACGTTCATAGTATTTGGCGGTATCAGGATCATTGACCTTACCAAAAAATTGATAGGATAGATTGCTTAAAATAGCTCTGCTTGCCTTATCTCCATACATCATATCATTTTGGATTTTGTCCTGCATTACATAAACTGTAGCAATGTTATAACTCCTTAAAGTAGCAGGAATACGGTGCATATTCAACAAGCGAATGGTCGGGGCTTCTTCCATCATCAAAAAGGAAGGCTTTGCATTACGCACACTCATTTGTTTGGTAATGGTATGCACAATAGTGGCTATGATAGGAGAATAAGCGGATTCGTATTTGGGATTGTTCACCACGGAGATAATACCATTTTTTTTCTGGCCATTGATATCTAGGGGCACTTCATCTGCTGATAGCGTCATAAAGATGTGCTGAGTGCTAATCTTTTTAAAAGCATTGGCCAAAGTGCTTTTTACCCCTGCGGTCTGTCTATCGGAATCTTTACCACTTATAAAAGCGTCTGCCATAGCTCTGGAGGTTACATTACTTTCTAGAAAAGCAATTAGGCTTTCCGTGTCCAAAAGCTGATAAATGGCTATCAAATGTGGCAGGGTACAATATTCGGGATATGATGTTTTTAATTTCCAAATCAATCCAGCAATTAATCCCTCTGCAGCATCGGTGAAAAATTTCGTGGTTCCTGTACTACCTGATTCTTTTTGTTCCAATAAATTTTCTACTAACCTGAGTTCGATTATTAAAACAGACAGATTTGACCGATTGTTTGTGTCCTGAACTTGATTTGTGGCTTTTTGGGCAAAAAGCTGTATGCGATAAGGCCCGATATCAGGTTGGCTAGGAAGTTTCCAAAGCTTCTATGTCTGGAATGTTCGATCTGACAAATGTTCTTCAGTTCATCGTTTACCGTCTCGATCACCGAACGTTTCCTTAGTGGACTTTCTTGACTAGACAAAAACCCCAACTTTTTTATAGAAAAATCCCAAATATTAATTGTCATTTTTAATGAGCATAGGTTTGGTTACTTTGGTGATCATGTTAACCTCCCCTGTTAATTTATTGAATCGTTTATGCCAAAGTGTACCAAATGTGCTACCTAATTATTTGTTTTCTAACATATCCAGAAAATTTGCCAGACTCTATATAGTGTTGCGTCAGCAAAAATTTTATTCAAATTTTTACGTTTGAATAAAAAATCTAAATAACATGAAAAAAATCTTATTCTTTCTCACAATTTTAACATTTACCAATACGATTGCGCAAATCCCCAAACTAAAACAAATCAAAAACCTTAAAGACTCAAAAGTTATAATCGGATTGTCAGGGTACGAGGATGTAGACGAAAACCTCGTTAGAATGGTAAATAAATTTTGGGATTTATGTCCAATATCAGAAGCTTTACCAATGGAAGAAGCCATAGGGAAGGCAAAAGACAATGACAATTTATATGCAATTTATCTGAGTTCATATGAATCCCAATCTTTTTGGAAATATGGATTAGATAACATTAAATACAAATCACTTTCTGTACAGTATTTTATAGGCTTTAGCAGCGGGTCTGGAAAGGCAATTATGATCAGTGGAATTCCAGTATTTAATGATGAATTTACGGATGAGTCAATTGCTCACGGGGTAAATTACATCAATCAAATATTTGGTATGATGCTGGACAATGAAGTCAATGCCATGAAAACTTTAGGGTTGATCAAGGAAAAAGGTACTCTACTCAACGACAGAATACTCTACATGCCAGAGTGGATGGTGGATAAAAAGCTAGATGAAAATGAAATTTCAGAAATCTATGGTGGACAATTTAAAATCGTTAGCGATTTTGAGTGGTCACGGGCAATCCTGAATAAAAAAGAAGGTGTTGCCTATTCTATAATAATACCAGCTGCCGTTGGCGGGGCTTATGTCTTTCAGCATCATGTCTGTGACGCCGAAACAGGACAGGTTTTGGGTATCAAATATCCCAAACCGGCTTTTTCCATAAGCGCAGGAATCAAAAGCTACAATTTATCAAGTGCAAATAAAGGATTTATTGCTAAGAAAAATTTAAAGCAGTACAATGATATTTTAAAAGGTAAATAAAAAGATTTGCTTAACGCGGGCAACCGTTGTACAACCTTAAAATAACTTAAAAAAGCCCTTTTACAGGGCTTTTTTGTTTGCCAGCTTACTTGTTTTGGCATCGAAAAAAAACCGGAAACGGTTTTTTTAAGCGCATTCCATCAATCTTAATGGGCTTTGGGCTCCATTTATTGACAAACATAAATACCATAATGCAACTGCAACCTGCTTGACTCCCATCGTGCATTTTAACAAAAAGTGTTTTTATACTATCTCCTCTCCAAAATATTGTTTTAACATTTTCGTTAACCAATTGACCCAGACAAACCTAACCTATGAAAAGACTTTTACTTTTACTGTTTTTTTTCATTTTTTCGTTTCATTTATCTGCACAAATAGATTTTGAAAGCCATGTTCTCTCTGAATATCAATGGACATTGGGGGAAATTCAAGTTTCATCTGCTGATTTGGATGGAGACGGGCACAATGATATAATCTCGGCTTCATTCGGAGATGATAAAATAGCATGGTTTGATAACACAAATGGGGCAGGAAATTTTGGTTCTCAGAAAATAATATCTGAAAGCATTAATGGCGTTAGCTCGGTTGCGGTTGGTGATATTGACAACGATGGAGATATAGATGTTGTTTCGGCTTCATATGACGATAACAAAGTGTCTTGGCATGACAATGATGGAACGGGAAATTTCACTGATGAAAATGTCATTACGAATATTGCACAGGGCGCAAGAAATATTCATCTCGCTGATGTTGATGACGATGGAGATATAGATGTTATAGTTGCATCAGAGAATGACAATAGCGTTAATTGGCATGAAAATGATGGCACAGGAGAATTTACGAGTACACACCTAGTATCCGATACCGTAAATAGAGCCTATTCTGTGTATGCATCTGATATTGATTTAGATGGAGATTTAGATATCATATCGGCTGCTTTCGAATCTGGTATCGTCTCATGGTTCGAAAACTCGAATGGCTTAGGAACCTTTTCACAGGAACATTTAGTTGGTAATTATAATTCAGGAGTCACTTTCGTTGCAGCTGAAGACTTGAATGGCGATGGTTTTCCTGATATTGTTGTTGGTATGCCAAGGTTTGTTTTTTGGTTGAAGAATAAAATGAATATAAGTGGTGAAAGACATTTCCCTGATTTAGATTACTTAAAGAAAGAAGCAGGTACTACAAATATCAATACAAATGCCATCTTCATAATTGATATTGATGGTGATAATGACTTAGATGTAGTATCAGTCTGTGACAGAGGTTCATACTGGTACAATAATGCTGATGGACAAGGGAGTTTTGTCTGTGTTGAAAATGTTGGAATTAATTGTGATAAAAGAAACAGAATTGATGGAAAGGCTGATACGGTTTTTCCCATTGACTTAGATAGTGATGGTGATATTGATATAATTAGAGGAATTAGCGGTACTTCTTCAGGAAGTTTTGCCAAGATATACACCCACTTCAATCAAGATGGAAATGGGAACTTTGGTAATAGATTATTTGTAAACTCAGAGGTTGAACAAATCCCTGAAATGATTGTCGAAGACCTTGATAATGATGGGTTTAAAGATATAATAACTATTTCTCAAAACAGAGTTTCTATTTTTATAGGTGAAGATGGAAATGGCAATTTTCGTCCTTCAAGAATGATATTGACCAGTGCTATTTATCCTGAGTCGCTAAAGTTAGAAGATATGGATGGTGACGGGGATCAAGATATTGTTTATATATCAAACTATTATTCGCCTACTGATACCGAGGGGAAAATTTCTTGGATACCGAATACCGACGGAATGGGCAATTTCGGACAAGAAGTAGTAATAGCTACCAATCGTAGTCATCAGAATTCCATTGATGTTGCTGATGTTGATTTAGATGGCGACCTTGATATTCTTATGGCTAACATAACTTCAACAGAATTACTTTGGTACGAGAATCTTTCCGGGAATGGGCAATCTTGGATTGAAAAACCCATAGCGACCAATACAAACATTAAAGGAAGTGTTTTTGCTGCAGATTTTGATTCGGATGGTGATAGTGATATACTGGTTTGCTCTTATGGTATAACCAACCATTTAACTTGGTATGAAAACTTGGACGGGTTCGGAAATTATGGGTTGGAAAATATAATTACCGAAAATAAAGGTAGTACTAAAAAACCGTCTATTGCAGATATTGACAATGATGGTGATTTAGATATTGTCTCAAGCATAGATAAGAATATTTTTTGGTTCGAAAATATTGACGGACAAGGTAGTTTCAATACACAACACCAAGTTAACTCGACACTTCTTCAAGGAGGCTTCATAATTGAAAGCTTTGATGTTGATAATGATGGTGACTTGGATTTGGTATCATCTGGGGCTAGATCTCTTGAGGAGTTCCCTTGGTTTGAAAACACTGATGGACTAGGTAATTATAGAAATTCCCAAATCATTGAAATAGATCCTTTTACACATGGGCATACTGAGATATTGACTAATGATATTGATGCAGATGGCAATGTTGATATTATATGTGCCTCAAATAGCAGGCAAAATATTACATGGTACAAGAATCTTGGTTTACAAAAAAATGAAATAAATGGTTTTGTTAAACTTAATTCAGGTCAAAATGGTTGTATTAGTGGTAATTCACCACTTAAAGATGTAATGATTGTTAAAACAGACAATGTAGGTACAGATGCTACTTTCACCATTAGTAATGGATTTTATCAATTCTTTGCAGAAACAGGAGAACATACCGTATCTATATCTTCTAATTTTCCGGATTATTATACTATAGTTCCACAGAGTCAAACAATAAATTTTGTCGGGGATGGAAATACTGAAAGCATTGATTATTGCCTAAGTGCTAATCAAGTAATAAACGATTTGAATGTCACACTCCTACCAACTAGTGAAGCAAGGCCAGGGTTCCAAGCTTCATATAGCCTTGTTTTTAAAAATATTGGAACAACCGAGTTGAATGGCGAGGTATCACTTAATTACAATTCTAAATTAATTTTAGAATCGGCAAGTAGTTTGCCAGATAGTCAATCTCTAGGATTACTTACCTTTCTTTTTGAAGATTTCAAACCATTTGCAACACAAGAAATTCAGTTGGTCTTTAATATTCCTCCTCCTCCAACGGTTGGAATTAACGACTTTTTGCATTTCACTTCTACTATAAATCCAATTGCTGGGGATTTTACTGAAAAAGATAATACACATTCTTTTATGCAAACTGTAGTCGGTTCCTACGACCCCAATGATATTACCGTTCTTGAAGGCGAAGAGGTTAATATAGATAATACAACAGATTATCTGAACTATGTCATCCGCTTTCAAAACACTGGTACGGCATCGGCTATTAATGTCAGAATAGATCATGAACTCGATGCTGATTTGGATTGGGAAACCTTTATACCAATTTCATCTAGTCATAGCAATTCCATTTCTATCACGGATGGCAAGGACGTGGAGTTTCTTTTTGAAAATATCAACTTACCTGATAGCACATCAAACGAACCTGCCAGTCATGGTCATATAGCCTTTAAAATAAAACCTAAGTCAAGCGTTGTTGTTGGAGATATTGTCAATGGCACAGCGAGCATCTATTTCGACTTTAATCCACCAATTATAACCAATACAGTAAGTACGGAGTTTATTTTAAATACTTTGCCTCTCAATTCCAATGCTTTTGCTATCAATTCTATTTCATGTATTGGTGCAAATGATGGAGAAATCCAAGTTGAAGCTACAGGAGGTCTTCAACCATATCAATATGAATTGTTGGATGAGAACTCAACGGTATTGGTTTCAACGCAGGCAAGTAACACCTTTAATGGTCTTGTCTCTGGCGATTATATCACAAAGGTCATAGATAACAATGGTGATGAGTCATTGTTTAGTATCACCCTTGAAGAGCCATTGCCTCTTAATATTGTTGAAGGAACTGTAAAAGAAATTACTTGCAATGGGGCCAACGATGGAGAGATAGAAATTACGGTTACAGGGGGAACAGCTCCTTACAATTATAGTATCAACGGAGAGGCTTTTCAAACATCGAACCTATTTACTGACTTAGCTCCCGGTCTATATTCCATTGAAGTCTCTGATTCCAATAGATGTAATTCGATTCCATTTGTATTTGAAGTTGCTCAACCTGAAATTTTGACGATTACCGCAACCGTTACAGAAATTACTTGCAAAGGGATGAATGATGGAAAAATAACTGTTACGGCTTCAGGCGGAACACAACCCTACGAATACAGTTTAGATGGCATAGCTTTTTCACCGGATAGTGAGTTTAACAATCTGTCACCTGCAAACTATGTGAGTTGGGTTCGTGATGCCAATGGCTGCGTCGTTTCAAACCAAGACGTCCTGTCCGAACCCAATAGCCCCGATTTTGACAATGATGGTCTTGGCGATGCCTGTGACGATGATATCGATGGCGACGGCATTTTAAATGCTGTGGATGAGTGCCCTGAAACCCAACTTGGAACATTAGTAGATTCCAATGGCTGTGAGTCGTTTACTTTGCCAAACAATAATTTTACCATACAGATAACAAGTGAGACCTGTGCTTCGAGCAACAACGGCAGTGTTCTCATAAATGCTATTGAAAATCTCGACTATACTGCTACTCTGACCAACGGAGGCAACTTAATTGAGAACAAGGATTTTAGAACATTTGCCAGTTTTCAAAATCTGATGGCGGGGAGCTATGATGTCTGCATCACCGTTTCTGGCCAAGCGGATTTCGAACGATGTTTTTCCATCGAGATTACAGAACCTGAACCGCTCAATGTTGATTCCAAAATAAGTGTTTCAGGCAAAGCCGTAACCCTAAAAATGAAAGGTGGTAGTAATTATACCATCATATTGAACGGTGAAACACATATCACTTCTAAAGCCGAGATTACATTGCCGTTGACATTATCTGAGAACCAACTATTGGTAAAGACGGACAAGGACTGTCAAGGAGTATTTGAAGAAATGTTCCATACCAATGTTTCCAATATTATGCTATACCCAAATCCTGTCTCCGAAGGGGAACTGTCCATTTTGGTTCCAAGGGACTCCAATGGGAAAGTGCATCTTACAATGTTCACCAATTCAGGGAAGATGGTGTTAAGGAATACTATCGAAAATACTGAAAACCCTATAAAGCTTGATGTGTCCAGATTGCAGTTGGGAATCTACAACCTAAAGATTGAAACGGAATCAAATACAGATTTCCATAGAATCATTATCAAATAATCGCTATGAAACCATTTTACGCTTTTTTAGGAGCATTCACCTTAGTAGTACTCTTATCCTGTGGTGGTTCTACAGATCCACTTCCTGAAGAAGAGGAGCAAATTGAAGACCCTGTAGTCACTACATTGATTTTTCCAGAGGACAATACCGAATGTCAAGAGGGAACGATAATCAATGATAATCAAAGTAGAGTATTGTTTCAGTGGAACGAGTCGGAACATACCAATAGTTATGAAGTACACCTTGAGAATTTGGATAATGGTACCGAATCTACCCATGAAAGCAATACCGATGAGTTACAAATTGTTATTGAAAGGGGTACGGCATATAGTTGGTTTGTAGTGTCCAAATCAAGTGCTACGGATGAAACAGCCGAAAGTGAAACATGGAAGTTTTACAATGCTGGTGCGGGAGTGGTCAATCATGCACCTTTCCCTGCCGATTTGTTAAGCCCGACTAACAATGGAACCGTAGTTATCAGTTCGGGAAGTGTTTTGCTCGATTGGGAAGCATACGATATTGACAATGATATTGTTTCCTTTGAAGTCTTTATGGATACAAATAATCCTCCTACGACAAGTGAGGGAACAACCTCAGAAACTGAAATGACCCTCGATGTAATTGCCAATACAACATATTATTGGTTCGTTGAGGTCGTCGATAGTGCCAATAACACCTCGAAATCGGATGTGTTTAAATTCTCAATTGAATAAGGAATTTTAATTAAAACCTGACCCGTAAATCTCGTAGGTTTTTAGAACCATTATTTCTCATAAAAAAGCACTTCCACCACATCATCCACAATTTCATTGCCCAACTCCTTGAGGTACACTTGGGTAATCTTTATATCTGTATGCCCAAGGGATTCTCCAATAATATCAGTGGCGACTCATTTTTTAAGGCAATTGGCGTAACTATGCTTGGTCACATACGAGCTTAAGCCTGTGAATCATCCTTAAAATTAAGAAACTGAAACCGAAGGTTCAGCGAATACCCATAAAAATAACATACATGAAACCAAGGCAATTCACGATGGAGTTGCAGAAATTCGTGTTATGGTATAATCTTTTGGGATTTGTTGGTGGTCGGCTCCATAAAACCTTACTGCTGAATAAAGCCCTACACATGCATGATTTGTTTTCTTTTTTTTTAAAGAAAACAAATCATGCATATATAGCTCTATAAGGCAACCATCCTAATTTGGCATATCGGGAACATTATTCCTTGTGTAATGGGACTATTTTTTTGCAACTAAGTTGGAGGTTCTCCTTTTAAAGCGATATCCATTTCATCATTAATTGACTTTAAGCTCATGAAGGAAAAACAAATAGCGTTCTAGTGATAATAGTTCTTTAATGTATTAACCAATCCCAATCTTAGTATTTTTTTTAGGAAGGGTACTAAAAGGTCAACTCCGCTATTTCAACTTGTACGCTTTATGAGATAGTTCTTAATAAAAGAAAGGTATTTGAGGCCTTGCCCCAAATAACACGTTAGAGATTTAAGCTTTCCAAAGCTTTAATGGTTTCGTCCAAATCGGCATAACGCAATGCATCGTTCAAAAAATAACTTTCAAAAGCACTTGGGGGAAGGTATATCCCTTTTGCCAGCATCCCATGAAAATATGCCTTAAAGCGTTCATTATTTCCCTTTGCAGAAGAAGTAAAGTCCGTAACGGGGCTATCCGTAAAATGAACGGATATCATACTTCCATAACGGTTAATTTGATAGGCGATTTCTTTTTTGGATAATACCCTATCCAATCCTTTATGTAAATATTCGGTCTTATCGGCCAGGCTTTGAAAAATTTCAGGACGATCGTTCAGTTCGGTCAGCATGGCCAGTCCGGCACTCATGGCCAAGGGGTTTCCGCTTAAGGTCCCAGCCTGGTAAACGGGCCCCTGTGGTGCTAAATAATCCATGATTTCCGTTCTTGCGGCAAAGGCACCTACGGGCAGCCCCCCTCCTATCACTTTACCAAAACAAAGGATATCCGCATCAATACCCAAGGCTTCCTGCGCACCGCCCCTACCTAGTCTAAAGCCGGTCATGACCTCATCAAAGATCAACAGAATATCATTTTGTGTACAAACTTCTCGAAGTCCTTCTATAAATGCAGTTGTGGGCACCACACAGCCCATATTCCCCGCTATAGGTTCAATAATAATGGCCGCCAGTTCACCTTTATTGGCTTTGATCAGGGCCTTTACCCCTTCCAAATCATTGTATGCGGCCAAAAGCGTGTCTCTTGCAGTTCCCTGCGTTACTCCCGGACTGTTCGGACTCCCAAAGGTAACAGCACCGCTCCCCGCTTGAATCAAAAAGGAATCCGAGTGGCCATGATAGCAACCCGCAAATTTGATGATCTTATCTTTTCCGGTAAAACCACGTGCCAATCGCACCGCACTCATACAAGCTTCGGTACCACTATTCACAAAACGGATCTTATCAATATTGGGGACCATGGAAACGGCCAGTTGTGCCAATTGCGTCTCGATCTCGGTAGGCATACCAAAAGAGGTTCCCTTTTTGGCCTTTTCTACAACGGCATCAATAACCGGCCCATGGGCATGGCCCAAAATCAAAGGCCCCCAGGAGGCGATGTAATCTATTAACTTATTACCGTCTTCATCATACAAATAGGCCCCTTTGGCCTCCTTTACAAAAATAGGGTCGCCTCCAACGGCCTTAAAGGCCCTGACTGGAGAGTTTACGCCACCGGGAATATATTTCTTTGCAGTAGCAAATAAGCTACTACTTCTTTGATAGTTCATCTGTTATTTATTGATGTTGGCATTTTTAATCTTCAACTTTTGCCCAATGGAAAGCAAAGAATCCCTTAAATTGTTCATTTGCATAAGTTCCTCCACGGACATATAATATTTTTTGGACAGGGAATATAGGGTATCTCCCTTTTCTACGACATGTATTATGGTATTGGTATCAGCGGCCGCAATACCCCGCTTTCCACGACGGCCTTTTACCACTTCCCTATCATATGTGTACAATTGATGTTTTTCGATCAAATAAATCAATTTTTGCGGGTATTTCTTGTCCGTGGCATAACCCGCCTTACGCAGTCCTTTGGCCCAACTCTTATAATCGGTATTTTTATAATCAAAAAGAAACGCATATCTGGATCTCGTTGTCAAAAAGATACTGTGATCCCGAAAAGAAGACATGGGATGATTGTATTTTCTAAAACACTCCCCTTTTTCATCGTCGTCGTGAAAATCATAATCGCCCTGCCATCCTTTATGGCATTTAATCCCAAAATGATTATTGGTCTTTAAGGCCAATTCCCCTTTCCCATAGCCACTTTCCAATAAACCCTGGGCCAGGGTAATACTGGCGGGAATATCATAGATCCTCATCTCCTCTTGGGCAACCGCCGAAAAGGTTTTGATGTATTCGGGAATGCTTTCTATACGGAATTCAACAAAGCGTCCTGAATCTTCCGGTAAGGAAGTATCCGTTGGATAGGTATTTACGGGTTTCTTGTTTTTTCTGGCGGCGCGTACGTTCTTTGTTCTCAACTTATCGGAATATGCCTTTTTGGATTTACATCCTATAAGGAAAATCCCAAAAACAAAGAGTACTAGAAACTTAGTGTTCATACATGCAATAAAGGTAGATTTTTCTTTTTCAGTGTGGCATTCATGCCCGCAACACCCTGAAGACCGCCTGTATGGACGGCCAAAATCTTGGTTTCGGGAACAAAACTATCATTCTTAACCATATCCAACAACCCAAAAACCATTTTTCCCGTATAAACGGGATCTAAAGGTATCCCGGTCTTACTTTTAAAATCATTGATAAACAACACCAATTCCCGGGTTATTTTACCATATCCCCCAATATGATATTCGGTATTTAGTTTCCAATTGTTTTTATCCACGAACGAATTGACCTGTTCTTTTAAAAATTCACCCTTTAAGGCGGAAAATCCCATAACTTGTTGGTGTTTATACGATGAGTTTATAAGCCCCGCCAAGGTACCTCCCGTTCCCGTACTGGCACATACCATATCAAATTCAGAATCGGCCGTACTCAAGATTTCTTCACATCCTTTTATAGCCAGGGCATTGGTCCCACCCTCTGGAATCAGGTAAAAGTTCTTAAACTCATTCTTTAGATCGGAAATAAAATAATCACTTTCCTTATTTCGGTAGGCCGTCCTAGATACAAACCGGAACAGCATTCCCTGTTCATGGGCCAATTTTAATGTTGGGTTGGTATGCCAATTATTTTCCAATTCCTCTCCCCGGATCACCCCCACAGTTTTAAACCCGTTCTCTTTTCCGGCAGCGGCCGTAGCTACGATATGATTGGAGTAGGCCCCGCCAAAGGTCAACAGAGTGCCATACCCCTCTTTTTTTGCCTTTGCGATATTATATTTTAATTTTCTGTATTTATTTCCCGAAATAAGCGGATGAATCAAATCTTCACGCTTAATGGCCAGCGTTATTTTCTTTTTCGCCAATAAAGGAAGGGTTACGTATTGATTTTTGCTATGCACCTATGCCGTTTTTCAACGGTAAAGATATTTTATAAAACTGAATGTCTCTCGATGAAGCAGGTATTCGGCATTTTTTTCATTGGCATACGCTTCTCTTTCAAAGCTTATGTTTTGATAGGCCTTATAACCGTCCAAATACCAAATGGCCCGTATGGCCCATTCGGTCAAATAAACGATATAAAAAGGTACGACCAGTAATTCCCATTGTTGCCTAAGGTGGATCTTCTCGTGATTTATAAGAGCGGTATCGGTTTTCAAATCTTTATATTTCAAGAAAATAAAAGGCCAAAGGGAAAGACCCACATAGTTCTTATAGAAAAAATGCCTGAAAACCAATATCATATAAATATGGTAACGATTTACAACAAAGATAAATGTTAAAGTTGGCCGATTGCAAAATGTAGACTTTTGTTGCCAACAATATCGTTAAAAGGTCATATTTGTCCAAAAATCCCTTTAAAACATATGGTTTGAGCTTTGATCTGGCAGGTTATTAACGGAAAACCATTAATTTTATGTTGCATTTGTAATTTATTCATCATTTGAAAAAAATTATTCCTATTGAAGCGAGAGACTTTTATTGGTCGGCCGAAGGCTATCGGGTTTTCACCAAGCAATTTCATCTAAAGCGTGGTCATTGTTGTGAAAGTGGATGCAGACACTGCCCATATGGATACGATCCAAAAACGAACCAACAATGAACTATTGTTGTTCGGCACGATTTTTGAGATTCTTTTTAATTGAAAAAATTAGTCCGTAAACCGTAAAAATCGAATGTTATGAAAAGATTTAAATTTTTGGCCTTACCTCTTATGGTCTTGGTCTTTTTGAACTCATGTTCTTCTGTACGAGTATTATCCGATTATGATCATAAAGCCGATTTTAACGGCTACAAGTCGTATGCTTTTTACAAAACGGGCATAGACAAAGCCCAAATTTCGGATTTGGACAAAAAGAGAATTTTAAGGGCCATTGAAACCGAGATGAGCAACCGGGGATTCGTAAAATCCGAAAGTCCGGATCTATTGATCAGCATATTCACCAAAGAACAGGAACGGGTAGATGTCTATAATAACAACTTCGGCTGGGGAGGCTGGGGCGGTTGGGGCTGGGGCTGGAACCCTTGGGCCTGGGGTCCCGGATATGGCTGGGGCTGGGGAGGCGGAAGCCAGGTAAGCACAAGGACCGAAGGGTCTCTTTATATTGACCTTATAGACACGCAAAGCAAGGATCTGGTATGGCAGGGCAAAGGTGAAGGCACCTTATCCAATACTAATAACCGGGAAAAGAAAGAGCAACGCATCAAGGAATTTGTTTCCCAAATTTTAGAACAATATCCGCCCAATGCTATTGCGGCCAAGTAAAAAATTTCCTGAAACTTTCTCTGCCAAAAGGCAGGCCAAATCATGGCATTGCGGAGTTTTTTTGAATAAAATATAGTCTGTTTTTATAAAAACCCTGTATAACATTGAGTGTTATACAGGGTTTTTTTAATGGCTATAACAAAGGGTATTGGTAGTCGTTCTTGGCCTCATTTAACACAAAGGCACTTTTTACCGCACCTATATTGGGCAAAGAAGCTATTTTAGATTTTGCAAAATCATAATAACCGTCCAAATCCCTTATCGTAATCTTTAAAAGAAAATCGAATTCCCCTCCTACCACATAGCATTCCATAACTTCTTTAAATTCTTGCACCTTTAACAAAAATTCATCCATAAGATGGCCTTTTTGGGCTTCCAGGGAAACAAAACTAAAGACCGTAATACTTTCCCCGATTTTTTTGGTATCCAATATGGCTATATAATTCTTGATATACCCTTCTTTTTCCAATCTTTTGATACGCTCATAAACCGGGGTCTTGGTCATTCCCAATTGGTCGGCAATAACGGTCGCGACCGTTTTGGCATCTTTTTGCAATATTCTTAAAATATCCCTATCAATATTATCCAGCTTTTCCATTTTAATTTTTTCCTTTTATCAACCCATATATCAATAAAAATAGTGTTTATTCCTTTTCCATAATACATAAAAAGTAATTATCACTAAAATACATGAGTTTACAAACTAAATAATCTTCATTTTGTATATTTAAAAGAAAAAAGTTTGTTATGTCTTATGAAAGCAATCCCATTCTGGACAAGCTTCCCGAACACTTAAAGCAGTTTATCAAACCTCAAGATTATTCAGGATACACGGCCATTGACCAGGCCGTTTGGCGCTACGTAATGCGTAAAAATGTGGATTACCTAAGCAAAGTGGCCCATACATCTTATGTAGATGGATTAAGGAAAACCGGGATTGCCATAGATCATATTCCAAACATGTATGGAATGAACCGTATTCTCAAGGATTTGGGTTGGGCGGCCGTGGCCGTAGACGGTTTTATTCCACCAGCGGCATTTATGGAGTTCCAGGCATACAATGTATTGGTCATTGCTTCGGATATCCGCCAATTGGAACATATAGCGTATACACCCGCACCCGATATAATCCATGAAGGAGCGGGCCACGCCCCTATTATTGCCAATCCGGAATATGCCGAATATCTGAGACGTTTTGGGGAAATAGGTTGTAAGGCAATTTCCAGTGCCAAGGATTTTGAGCTGTACGAAGCCGTTCGCCGTTTGTCTATCATAAAAGAAGCGATCGGCACGCCCAAATCGGATATTGAAAAGGCCGAAAAGCATATTGAAGAATTACAAAACAATATGGGGGAACCCAGTGAAATGGCACTTATTCGCAATTTGCACTGGTGGACCGTTGAATATGGCCTTATCGGCAGCGTGGAACACCCTAAAATCTATGGTGCAGGCTTGTTGTCATCCATAGGGGAAAGTGTCTGGTGTATGACCGATAATGTAAAAAAAGTACCGTATTCCATTGAAGCCGCCACTACTTCTTTTGACATTACAAAGCCCCAACCCCAACTTTTTGTCACACCTAATTTTGCTTTTTTAAATCAGGTACTTGAAGAGTTTGCCGACACTATGGCACTTCGAACCGGGGGGATTATGGGTATTCAAAAACTTATCGACTCCAAGGAAATGGGAACTATTGAACTGAGTACCGGCTTACAGATTTCCGGAAATTTTGAAACCGTTATCGAACATAACAACAAACCGGTATTTTTTCAAACAACAGGCCCTACAGCCCTTTCTTTTCATGGGAAGGAGTTGATCGGTCACAGCACAAAACAACATTATGACGGCTTTGGGTCTCCCATGGGTAAATTAAAGGGTATTAACCTGGCCATTGAAGACATGAGTCCAAGGGATTTAAAAGCCTACAATATTTTTGAAGGACAAACGATTACCTTAGAGTTTGAGGGTGCGCTAAAAATAACCGGGGAAATCATAACCGGAACCCGAAACTTAATGGGCAAAATAATTCTGATAACTTTCAGAAATTGTAAAGTGACCCACAAGGACAATATCCTTTTCAAATCTAAAAAAGCGTTGTATAGTATGGCCATTGGGGAACATATTGTTTCCGCTTTTAATGGTCCGGCGGACCTACATAGTTTCGACCTGGTTACCCATCAAATTACAGAAACAACAATTAAGCCTTCAAAAGACGTCCAAAGACAGCAATTGGAACGATTGTACCAACAGATACGTGATTTTAGGGAAGAAAAAAATACGACCATTTCAAGAAACAAGGTATTTAAGGAGATTATATCCCACCATCCCAATGATTGGCTATTGCTGGTAGAGCTTTATGAATTGGCCAAAATGAATCCCGAGAACGGTCGAGAACAGGGGTTTGCACGGGAAATCCGATCGCATCTCGAAACGGTCAAACGGAACAATCCAAAAGTGGGGCATTTAATCGATGACGGCCTGGAACTGGCCAATAGTAAAACCCTTAGGGTGTAAAAAACCACAAACATCAAAATCATCTACAATTTTAGAAAAGGCATTGCTACCCCCTATTTCTGGTCAATTTAACCAAACTTCAACGTTTTTGCCCGTATAGCGTTTTTAATTTATGCATACGAATGCAACCGCCTTAATTCCTATTTACCCTAAATGTAATCCTACGATTGGTAATAACCGTAGAAACCCTTAATGTTAATGTGCCGATGTTGACATTGTTGGTGTTGAACAAGTTCCGCTTGAATGGGACACCAATATCCGGCATAGGTATCCATTTTTATCCGGTTGTGGGTTAATTACATTCAATGTCGTGGATTGCGTTCCCGTATAATCGGCCCTAGTTCAAACTGTAAAATCCTGTTGTATATGTTTGTACCGTTATCTGAATCTCAATCTCTGGGCATCAACTCTTACAAAACCTCCGGCCGCTCCTCTGGAGTCACTAAACCCAGACCAATCCGCAGCCCAATTAACCCCTCTGCTATAATTGTCCGTACTGAAATCATCGGTCACATTTTGCCCATAAAGGCCTATATAGAAAAGAAAAAAGGCCCAGGTAATAACTTTAATCGGCAGTCCTTTAGGAACCATATCCATAGTCAGTTTATAAGACGATAGTGGCATAAGTTTCTCTTTATTCTAAAAAAAGTTATGAATCTATAAAAACAAGAGATAAATCAAAGCATCTATATGGTCGGCGACCATTACCCTTTGTCCAATCCGTTTTTCCAGGAGCTCTAACAAAAGCTAAAAATCAGTTTATTTGAATAACAAATAGCCTTAACTCAAAATCCTATGAAAGATCGCTCAACGAAATTCGCCCTTCCCCTATCCATAAAAAGGGACAATGGTTATCCGACTTAAAAATCCATAAAGGGATAACTGTTTTGCAAGGTCTTAATTTTATCCTGAAGGGAATTTAAAAACGTCCTATGTTGTTCTGAATTTGGATTGAAAGGTCTATGCAGCAAACCTCTTTGAATGGTATCCACCTGATCCATGTTTTGGTACGATTCCTCTAAAATCCATACCTGTTTAAATTTTTCCCAGATATAGTCTATGGCCTGTTTGTTGGGATGCAACATATCCGTTTCATAGAAGCGATAGTCCCTAAGTTCATCCAGCATTATTTCATACGATGGAAAATATCCTTGAATCGTGCCCGGAACGACATTTTTATCGATTATTTGATGAATCGCAGTTATTAAGTGTGCCTTACTACGCTGATTTTCTACAAAACCATCCTTAATATGGCGTACTGGGGAAACCGTAAGGATGAATTGTGCATTGGGGTTTACGCTTTTGATCACCTCCATAGTATTTCCCAGGCTTTCTACTACCTCCGTCACGGATAATAATGCTTTGGCAAACTCCTTTTGGGGAACCTTATGGCAATTGGCAACAACAGTATTGGACCTATTGTTACGATAAACCCATGCAGTGCCCAAGGTCAATACAATATGGGTAGATTTAGACAGGCTCTCCCGTGTCACTTCCAACCCATTATTCAGGTTTTGAAGAAGGCCTTCTTTGGAGGCATCGCTTAAACTTGAATGGGCATCAAAGCAATGCCAACGCTCATTATGATAAAAAACATCTTCTTCAGCATACCGCTTATCGTTAACGGATCTCAGAACAAGGGTCTCAATAGCTTTGGGGTGAAACAAAATCCCAAACGGATTCTGCCAAGACCGGAATTTATAATACTTCAGTTTTTCGCCTATGTTCTCTACAAAACAAGAACCCAAAAGCATTATTCGGCTTTGATAATCAATTTGATTATTGACCTTTTGTAACGGTATTTGGGTTTGAAGCTTCATTTTTTTAGCATTCTATGTCCAACGAACAGTTTTCGATTTCATTTCTACCGCAAACCACGACCAGATACTAACCCAAGTACTCCTTTGCCTTTTCCAATGCTTCGGCAATGCCAGCAGGATGCTTTCCGCCTGCGGTCGCAAAAAAGGGTTGTCCGCCACCGCCGCCTTGAATGTATTTGCCGAGTTCGCGGACTATGGTTCCGGCATTCAAGTTTTTCTCTGCCACCAATTCCTTTGAAATATAACAGGATAGTAAGGCCTTCCCATTTTGTTCCGTACCGAAAATAAGGAAAAGATTATTGCGTTCCCCTCCCATGGCAAAGCTCAAATCTTTAATCCCCGCTGCGTCCAAATCAATTTGTTTGGCCAGAAAATCCGTACCGTTTACGGTTTCCAGCTCGTTGAGCAAATTCCCTTTTAGGTTTTTTGCTTTTTCCTTTAAAAGGCCGGCCACCTGCTTTTTAAGTTGTGTATTCTCCTCCTGCAACGAAACCACTGCCTTTACGGGGTCTTGGGCATTTCCTAAAGTGTCCTTTATCTCGAACAAGGCCCTGTTATTCTCAAAATAAAAATCCTTTACGGCATCACTGGTAATCGCCTCTATTCTACGTATACCAGAAGCTACGGCACTTTCCGACCTAATTTTAAAATGCCAAATTTCACCGGTGTTCCTTACATGGGTGCCCCCACATAATTCAATGGATTTTCCAAACCGTACCGTCCTCACGGTATCCCCGTATTTCTCACCGAACAAAGCCATGGCCCCTGCCTCCAAAGCTTCTTTTACCGGAACATTTCTTTGTTCTTCAAAAGGCAGTTGACCTTCAATACGGGCATTTACAAAATTCTCTACGCTCCTGAGTTCTTCTACCGTCAGCTTTGCAAAATGCGAGAAATCAAAACGTAAATATTTGGAATGCACGGCAGACCCTTTCTGTTCTACGTGAGTGCCCAAAACCTCGCGAAGTGCCTGGTGTAATAAATGGGTCGCCGTATGGTTGGCCTGTGTACGCTGCCTTTGTTTTTGATCTACTACGGCCTTAAAACGCCCTTTTAATTTCTTGGGAAGGTTTTTGGTAAAATGCACGATTTCATTGTTCTCTTTTTTGGTATCCAAAATATAGACCACGTCACCGTCACCCGATTCCAGATACCCCTTGTCCCCTACCTGTCCTCCTCCTTCCGCATAAAACGGGGTTAAACTGAAAACCAATTGATATTGCTCTCCTTCTTTTTTTGAAGTGACCTTTCTGTATTTGACGATCTTGACCTCAACCTCCAATACATCATAACCCACGAACTCTTGTTCCGTATCCGTTTCCAATAACTGCCAGTCCTCTTTAGAAACTTCTGAAGCGGACTTTGAACGATGTTTTTGTCGTTGCATGGCCGCTTCAAAACCAGCTTCGTCCAGGGCATATCCTTTTTCACTTAAAATCAAAGCGGTCAAATCGATCGGAAATCCAAAAGTATCGTATAACTCAAAGGCCTTTTCCCCGTTTATCGTTTTGTTCTTGGAAGATTTTACGATACTCTCCAGCAAAACCAGCCCTTGATCCAATGTTTTTAAAAAGGAATGTTCCTCTTCCTTGATTACATTTTCTATGAGTTGCTTTTGCTCTTTTAGTTCGGGAAATGCTTTTCCCATGGTCTGGGTCAATACGCTTACCAATCTGTACATAAAGGGTTCCTTGGTACCCAAAAACGTAAATCCATATCGTACCGCCCTGCGCAATATCCTTCTGATCACATAACCTGCTCCGGTATTGCTGGGCAATTGACCATCGGCTATGGAAAAAGAAACCGCCCTAATATGATCTGCTATGACCCGTATGGCAATATCAGTAGCTTCTTTTTTACCATACTCGGTATTGCCGATCGTTTCTATTTCACGAATCAACGGTGTAAAAATATCGGTATCATAATTGGATCGCACCCCCTGTAAAACCATACATAGGCGCTCAAAACCCATCCCGGTATCCACATGTTTGGCGGGCAGGTCTTCCAGGGACCCATCGGCCTTGCGATTGTATTGCATAAAGACCAGATTCCAGATTTCCACGACCATAGGATGGTCCTTATTCACTAAACCGGCACCCGAGACTTTTTCTTTTTCCGCTTTGGGTCTTATGTCCACGTGGATTTCGGAGCAGGGACCACATGGCCCCTGTTCTCCCATTTCCCAGAAATTATCTTTTTTGTCGCCCATGATAATGCGGTCTTCCGGCACGATCTTGTTCCAAAGCGCATAGGCCTCGTGGTCTTTCCCCAAATTGTCCGCATCATCGCTCCCTTCAAAAACGGACACATAAAGATTGTCCTTATCTATCTTTAAAACTTCGGTCAACAACTCCCAGGCCCAGGTAATGGCTTCTTCCTTAAAATAATCCCCAAAACTCCAGTTGCCCAACATTTCGAACATGGTATGGTGATAGGTATCTTTGCCCACTTCCTCAAGATCATTGTGCTTACCACTTACGCGAAGGCATTTTTGGGTATCGGCAATCCGTGTATTTTCAGATCGGTTTATCCCCAGAAAATATTCCTTGAACTGGTTCATTCCCGCATTGGTAAAAAGCAAGGTGGGATCATCTTTTATGACCATGGGCGCAGAGGAAACGATCTTGTGTTTTTTCCCCTCGAAAAAATTCAGGAATTGCTTTCGTATTTCTTTGGAATTCATCTAAAATGCTAAGCTTTTATAAATTTTAACTGTTTGTACAAAACAATTTTTATATTTGTTTGTTGTGTTAAAATGAAAGCACAAAAATAGGATAAAATCCCATCATGTCTAAGGTAAAATACTATTACGACCCGGATACGCTATCATATCGAAAGATAGAGCCCGAAAAGTCCAAGCGATATAGGAACATTGCCTTTTTCTTTTTAGGATCTTTTCTATTTGGGCTTTTGAGCCTTGTTCTCCTGTTGAACACCAACCTTATAAATACGCCTCGGGAACTTTCTTTGCGGCGCGAAGTAAAAAATTATGAGCTCCAATTTGAGCTCCTGAACAGGAAGATGGAGCAAATTGAAGACGTTTTGGCCAATATAGAGGATCGAGACAACAACATTTACCGACTTTATTTTGAGGCCAATCCCATTCCCGAGGAACAAAGAAGAGCGGGTTTTGGAGGTATAAACCGATACAAATCCTTAGAGGGCTTCAATAATTCCGAAATGATCAGTGCCACTACCAAAAGGCTGGACATTATCAAAAAACAAATGGCCATACAATCCAAATCATTGGACGAGATAACGAAATTGGCCGAAGAAAAAGAGAAATTACTGGTTTCGATTCCGGCCATACAACCTATAAAAAATGAAGACCTGACCAGAATGGCTTCTGGGTACGGATGGCGTTCCGATCCATTTACCAAGGCGAGAAAAATGCATTACGGCATGGATTTTACAGCCCCAAAAGGCACTCCTATCTATGCTTCTGGCGATGGTAAGATAACAAGGGCGGACAATAGGTCCTCTGGATACGGAAAACATATTCGTATCGATCATGGCTATGGGTATATTAGCCTTTATGCCCACTTAAGCAGGTACAATGTTAAAAAAGGCCAAAAAGTAAAGCGCGGGGACCTTATTGGGTTTGTTGGCAGTACGGGACGATCGGAAGCGCCCCATTTGCACTACGAGGTCTGGAAAGACAAGGACCGTATTAATCCCATTAACTTCTACTACGGCAGTTTATCCGCAGAAGAGTTTGAAAACATGCTGAAATATGCGAACCAAGAAAATCAATCCCTGGATTAATGCAAATAGAACTCCCGGAAAAAAGATATTACGGTATAGGTGAAGTTGCCCGTGCCTTTGGAGTGAACACCTCTTTGATCCGGTTTTGGGAAAAAGAATTCGATGTACTACAGCCCAAAAAGAATGCCAAGGGGAACCGGAAGTTTACACCGCAGGACATTAAAAACCTTCAACTCATATACCATTTGGTCAAGGAACGGGGCTTTACCCTGGAAGGGGCCAAAATACACCTGAAAGAGGAAAAGCAAAAAACACTTTCCAATTTTGATCTCATCCAAAAACTGGAACGGGTAAAGACAGAGCTTATTAAAATAAAGAATCAATTATAAAAAAGGAACATTTATTGTTCCGGTCTCCAGACCCATCTTTTTACACCCATTAATTAAGGATATTAAAGAAATCTAACGCTGGTTGTTCCCTGGCCTCTTGCCTCCAAATTGATCAAACTTATACGTAAAACTCATCATAAGATAACGCTGCAGCACCGTTCCCTGAAAATCCTGGATAAAATCCTGTCCTGTAGTCCTTCTTGTATTGATGTTCTGATTTAAAAGGTCGTAAGCAAGGACTTTTACCGTTGCTTTTTTTTGCATCATTTGCATTCCCAGGCTCATGTTCCAAAAAATGGCATCCTTATCAAATCCCGGACCTACATTACCATTGTAATTGTAGTTTATATCATTTTCCCAAACTAAATTTTTGGGCCAATAGGTCGTTGTTTTAAACTTTGTGCTGTGGGATGTAAAATTGATGTTGGAAAAGCGTTCTAAATTGTATTTGGTAGTGTTCAAGGATAAGGAGTACTCCGGCTCCAAGGTAACAAGTTCTTTAAAATTGAACAGGACGCCGACCCTCGGAATTGCCGAAAGTCTTTTGGCTTCCAACCTTTCCCCATTGGTAAAACTTACATTTTTTTGGATGTTAAGGTTTGGCCTAATGTTTAACTTGACCGTAAGCGTGCTGTCCTTTTTCAATTCCTTTGAATAGCCTATACCTCCATTATAATCATAATTTCCGTCTACATTTACATAGCGCGTCGTTCTAAGAAAACCCTCATCCGTTGTAGTGTTGGACACTACCTGATCGTCCTGAAAGGTTAAACGCATATGAACAAACAATCCTGTTCTTTGCCTCCAATTATAATCATTATAGTTTATATAGATATTACGCCGAATACCAGGTCTCAAATTGGGATTACCTATACGAACGTTCAATGGATCGCTCACATTGGACACCGGCTGTAATTCATTAACATTGGGGGCATTAAAATTAGTCCTGTACTGGATACTTATCCTCTTGTTTTGGCTTATGGTATAATTACCATAAACACTCAACAGGAAATTTTCATAATTCTTTGAAAAATCAGCAGATTGTAAAAAATCCGTATTTCGCAAATTGGTCCGCCTATATCTTCCGATAATCCCCCACCTGTACTTCTGGGTTTGATTTCGTATGCCAATATATGGGATATGGGCGGTGTTCCTAAATTTGAAATCCGAGCTTAAAGTTGTATTGAATCCTGAATATGAATTGGAGTCCACATCAAAATCGAACACGGAACGATTATTATTTTCCGTACGTGTGTCCAACTCGTATCCAAAATCCAAATGGAGCTCCTTATTCAATGCTTTTCGATACCTGAGGTTTAGTTGATATCTATCGGTCCTATTGTCAACAACCGTTTCCTGGTCTAAAACTTCCTCACTTGCATTGCTACCAAAAACTACCCTTTCCGATTTTAAATTGTCTAGGGTATTTGCATCGTTATTATCGTTTTCCAATGACAATCGAAGGTAACTTCCCAAGGTATCCAGCCTCTTTATAACCGCGAGCCGATTTGAAAAGTTACGCTGTACGCCATCACTCGTGTTACGTGTATTATTTGTATTTATGGTTTCGCCCAACTCATTCGTGGACCAGGTATTTCTCAGGTTTTTGGAATCGGTACGGTTTACACTCAGAGAAGGGACTAGCGTAATGCGCAATGTTTTATCTACATCAAATGTTAGGTTGGCACTACCTTGATTGGAATTGGTCAAGCCCGTAAAACCAGATTCTGTATTTGTAAAAAAACGACCTGTTGGAAGAATATTTTCCCTAACCGTTTTTTCGTCATTGAAGGAATCGCTATTCGCAAAAAAGAAATTGGCATTTGCCTCATATTCGCCTTTCTTTTGATTGGCATAACTTGCTCCTATATTGGAAGAAGTAATTATTCCCTCACCAAAACCAAAGGAAAGATTTCCTACCGAAAAACCTCCCTGACTACTTACGGAAATCCCCCTCCCGGAACCCCTACCCACCATATCATAGATTTCATCAAAAGAGAAACCTGCATTATTTACATTGTTACTGCCGGCAATAAGGCTTATCCGTTCCTTACCATTAAAATAATTTAACAGCCCATTGGCCTGGTATCTTTCATCTGTTCCATAACCTGCGGAAAAGCGCCCCAAATATCCTTTGTTCTTATCTTCTTTAATGGTAAGGTTGATTGTCTTGGATTCTCCGTCACCCGCTTCACCTGTAAACTCCTGTGTCTTGGTCTTGGTATCCAAAATTTGGATCTTACTTATGATTTCTTTTGGTAGGCTCTTGGTGGCAATTTTGGGATCATCGCTAAAAAAGACCTGACCATTGACCAATACCTGGTTCACTTCTTTTCCGTTAACGGTAATCTTGCCCTCGGTATCTACTTCTACACCCGGCAGTTTCTTTAACATATCTTCAACGGTGGCATCGGGCCTGGCCTTAAAGGAATCCGCATTAAATTCCAAGGTATCCTGTTTCACCCGAACGGGAATCCGTTCCCCGATAACGTTTACACTTTTTAGTTCTTCCACCTGCTCTTCCATCTGCACTACTTTCAGATCAATGTTTTTTTTCACATCAATTTGCATGGGTAATACTTTATAACCGTTATAGGAAAAAAAGAGGTTCAGTTTCTTTAAGGAAGATTTCCCTTGAAGGTCAAAAAATCCCTGGGCATTGGAAATGGTATAGGCAACTAAAGCGCTGTCTTTTATAGACTCCGCATAAATGGTAGCCGACTCCAGAGGTATTCGGGAAACGGCATCTACTATTTTACCCCTTATCTTAAAATCTTGTGCTTGTGCTTGTGTTTGTGTATTGGAAAGAATAAAAATACCCAAAAAAAGGGTCGACAGAATTTTCTGCATTCGGTGATTTTGTTTTAGATCGATGAATAATTCCTGCCGAAAATATAAAATGAACTAAATACTTAGTTGAAAATTAACAAAAGTTTATGTAAAAAGAATGCGCAATCTTTTTCTTAGGGATGAACAAACGTCGAAATCTATTTTTTTCGCATAAAAACAGTAATGGGAACCCCCGTAAAATCAAAGTTTTCACGAATCTTATTTTCCAGATAACGTTTATAGGGATCTTTGACATATTGCGGTAAATTGCAGAAAAAGGCAAATTGGGGATATGACGTGGGCAATTGGGTGCAAAATTTTATCTTCACATACTTTCCCTTATATGCCGGAGGCGAATAGCTTTCTATTAAAGGAAGCATGGTATCGTTCAGTTTTCGGGTTACGATCTTCTTGCTTCTATTTTGATAAACCGCGACTGCCGTTTCGATAGCCTTGAATATACGTTGCTTGGTCAATACCGAAATAAATAAAATTGGAACATCCGTAAAAGGTTCAATGGCCTTTTTTATTTTTTGGGTGTATTGTTTTATGGTATTGGTCTCTTTGTGTTCTACCAGGTCCCATTTGTTGACCAGAATAACGATTCCCTTATTGTTTCTAGCGGCCAGCCAAAAGATATTTTCTACCTGGCCATCAAAACCCCTTGTAGCATCCAATAATAATAAACATACGTCACAATGTTCTATGGCCCTAACGGAGCGCATAACGGAATAGAATTCCAAATCTTCCTTGACCTTGGCCTTTCTGCGAATTCCTGCCGTATCTACCAGATTAAATTCAAAACCGAAGCGATTGTATTTCGTATCGATACTGTCTCTGGTAGTCCCGGCAACATCGGTAACAATATAGCGTTCTTCTCCTATCAAAGCATTTATAAAAGAGGACTTTCCGGCATTGGGTCTTCCCACAACGGCAAATCTGGGCAAACTGCTTTCTTCTTCAACAATTTCGGGCAAAATCTCGACAAGGGCATCCAAAAGCTCCCCGGTACCGCTACCGTTAATACTGGAAAGTGTATAATATTCCCCCAGACCCAGGGAATAAAACTCTACGGCATCTTCTTGGCGCATGGCATTGTCTACCTTGTTGATAGCCAAAAAAACCGGTTTGTCCACACGTCTTAACAGTTTGGCCACATCTTCGTCCATTCCCGTAACTCCGGTCTCTACATCGACCATAAAAATAATGGCATCGGATTCTTGAATGGCCAGTTCCACCTGCTTATCGATTTCCTTCTCAAAGACATCGTCACTACCAACTACATATCCTCCGGTATCGATTACGGAAAATTCCTTTCCGTTCCAGTCCGTCTTACCATAATGGCGATCACGGGTAACACCACTAACGGCATCTACAATGGCTTCCCTACGCTGGATCAATCTATTAAAAAATGTAGATTTTCCAACATTTGGCCTTCCTACTATCGCAACAATTGCACTCATGGTGATAATTTAGGTTGCAAAGGTAACGTATCCTTAAGAATATGAAATCGATTAAAAAACTAGAATGGCGGTATGATCAACCGGAATACCCAAAACGCTTTAATTGCCTGTTATTGGTACGCCAGTTCTTGTTCACCTTAACATAAAGTTCCAGATGCACCTGTTTGCCAAAAAATTGTTCCAGATCCTTTCTGGCCTCTATCCCCACTTTTTTTAAGGCCGAACCCTTGTGACCGATAATAATTCCTTTTTGGGATTCCCGTTCTACCATTATAACGGCCCGTATCCTAATAATGTCCGTATCCTCTAAAAATTCTTCGGTCTCTATTTCAACGGCATAGGGGATTTCCTTTTTATAGTTCAGCAGTATCTTTTCCCGAATGGTTTCGTTCACGAAAAACCGTTCCGGTTTATCCGTCAATTGATCCTTGGGGTAAAAAGGCGGTGCTTCCGGCAATAAGGCCAATATTCGTTCAAAGACTTCCTTTACATTAAAATTTTGCAGCGCGGAAATAGGGTGGATCTCAACCTTGGGCAATTGGCTTCGCCAATATTGCACCTGCGCCTCTAATATTTCCTGTTCGGAATTATCGATCTTGTTCAATAACAACAGTATCGGTATTTTACTATTTGCTATTTTACGAAAGAAGTTTTCGTCTTTTAGTGCCTTTTCCCCTATTTCTACCATATATATCAACACATCGGCATCCTCAAAAGCCGATTTGACAAAGTCCATCATGGATGACTGCAACTCATAGGCCGGTTTTATGATTCCGGGAGTATCGGAAAGGACAACTTGAAAATCATCTCCGTTCACAATTCCCAAAATACGATGGCGGGTTGTTTGTGCCTTGGACGTTATAATGGAAAGTTTTTCACCCACAAAGGCATTCATCAAAGTGGACTTCCCCACATTGGGATTGCCTATAATATTTACAAATCCTGCTTTATGCTTTTTCATGTTTCATTTTTGAGAAATAATTTTTAGCCGCCAGATTTACTTTTGGCGACAGATACAACACCGCTAACATATTGGGAATGACCATAAGTGCATAGGCCAAATCAATCAGGTTAATCACTAAATCTACGGAGGCCACCGCGGCAAAAATAATGGTTCCCACAAAATACCAGTTGTAGTATTTTCCAATTTTGGCATTGGTCAAAAAAGAAAGGCATTTTACCCCATAATAAGAATAGGTAAACAAGGTGGACAGGGCAAATGCCGAAACAATGACCATTAGCAGTACATCCCCAAAACCGAACAAGGATTTTTTAAAAGCGATCAGGGTCATTAAAATCCCATTGCTTTCCGCTTCTAGATACGCTCCGCTCAAAATAATCACTATGGCGGTCAATGTACAGACCACAATCGTATCGATAAAGGGACCTAACATGGCGACCAACCCTTCCTTTACCGGCTCATCCGTTTTGGATTGACCATGATACATGGGTGCACTGCCCAATCCGGCTTCATTGGAAAACATGGCCCGCCGTACCCCAAGGATCACCAATCCCCAGAAACCTCCTTTGACCATGGTATCAAAATTAAAGGCCTCTGTGACTATTAGCTTTAAAGAAGGTAGAACTTCAGCGGCGTTCGTCCCCATGACGATCAAAACCGCAACAAAATATATGAGTACCATAAATGGCACTATTGCCGAAGCCACTTTAGCTATTTTTTTAAGCCCTCCAAAAATCACGAATGAGGTAATTATGGCCAAAACTATCCCAACGATCAGTTTCCAATTAAAATCTCCAAGCAATGCCAAATTTTCGTTTGGTTTTACCACGTTCATAAAGGTCTGGGTAAATTGGTTCGCCGTAAATACTCCTAAAAACCCAAAGAGACCCGCAATACAGAAAAAAGTAGCCAAGGGTTTGGCTTTTTTGCCTATTCCTTGGGTAATATAGAACATGGGACCTCCTTGTAATTTTCCTTCGGAATCTGTCCCCCGGAACATTATGGAAAGGCTACATGAATAAAACTTAATGCACATTCCTATAACGGCCGTGATCCAAATCCAGAAAACAACGCCCGGGCCTCCCATATAAATAGCAATGGCCACACCGGAAATATTTCCAAGACCAACGGTTGCAGCCACTGCGGCGGATAACGCCTGTAAATGGCTTACATCTCCCTTTGCCCCCTCTTTGTCATGCTTGCCGGCCGTAATGGCAATGGCATGGCCAAAATAACGATAGGGCAGAAATCTAGACTGAAAAACAAGGAACAGTCCGCCACCGATCAGAAGGATAAGCATCACCCATTCCGTGTAGGGCAACATTGCGGATAAAAAATCATTAAAAGTTTCCATACAGTAAAAACTCGAATTTATGGATTTTAAGCTGGATTGGCCTAAAAGGATTTAGTGAATGTTGGTTTTAATTTGGAAATAAACAAAAAACCGTTGTATATTTGTCGTCCATATCGCGGGATAGAGCAGTAGGTAGCTCGTCGGGCTCATAACCCGAAGGTCACTGGTTCGAGTCCAGTTCCCGCTACTAGCAAGGACAAGCCTTTCAAGAAATTGAGAGGCTTTTTTTATGTTTTGGGTACAGCATTTTAAAGTTTTACATATTCATTTTATTTGATATGTATTTGTGTTTTTTGCCTGTAATACCAAATAAACACTATTACTTAGTACTTAAACTGTTGCTAATAAACTCTTCGTATTCCAAAATTGAAAGAAATTACTATTAAAACCCGTTGTGCATTTTGATTGAGATATAAAAAGTTGTGCAAACTGCTCAATGGCAGTAAATTGTAATAACGACAAAACAATTAAGATGCACAACTTTGATGAAATTTACGAAAGAATACT
>NZ_JBLFEQ010000015.1:0-52450 GCF_047345125.1 Maribacter spongiae
ATCGAACCCTGCCCGTTTTATCTTGATCGCATCGCGATAATTGGCCTCATTGGAAATGGCATAACCGACATAGGGGTATTCCTGATGCCTATTGGTCCCGCGGAGGTACATTTTTTTATCGTTCAGAAAGAAACCTTCACCATTGAGCTCTATTTTTCTGATACCAATCTTTTGGGAGAGACTGTCTACCTTTTGTCCATTGCTGTACAGCTTTGTTGTCAATGTATATAAATGGGGGGATGTCGTGTTCCAAAGCTTTGGTCTATCAATATCCAATGAGATGGAAAATTCGTTATCACGGTTCGGGCCCACTGATACCTTAGAGGATTTTTGACTGGTACTATTTCCGCTACCATCGGTTAGGACAACTTCGGCATATATCTCTTTTTCTTGACCGGATCCGTTCATCGCATGGATCTTTACGCTGCATCTTGCCGATTCACCGGATATGTCCGAAAAATGGACCAGTATTCCTCCCCCACCGGTTTTATTGGCCAACATCGGGTCCGAAACGTAAACATCGTTTTTTGTGATCAATTCAACATCTCTATAAATCCCACCATAATAGTTAAAGTCGAGATCCTTTAATGGTTTCCCAGGTGGAATGACCGGGTTATCGGTATTGATCGCTTTTACCGTTAAAGTGTTCTTCCCCTCTTTCAAATGTTTTGATAAGTCGATACCGATAGGCAGATAACCGCCCATATGGTGGTTTAGGTGTATGCCGTTCAACCAGACATCCGACTCGTGCATTATCCCTTCAAATCGAAGAAAGACATTTTTGTTGTTTCCCGGGGCGAGTTCAAACTCCTTCTTGTACCACATGGTCCCCTGCCACTGGTTATTGACAACCAAGGGTTCTGTTCTCGGAATATGAGGAACGGATACTTCAATTTTATGTTCTAAATTTTCTTCTGTCCAAAATATCCAGTTCTCATTGAAATTAGTTTCAGTGCGAAAAGTGGTTTCCTTGGCTTTTGTGGAAATAAAAAAACTGCCTATCAATAAAATAATAAAAATTGGGACAATAAATTTGATATTGGAATTTCTGTAGGGTATGCGAGTCATTTTTTCTGAAATGTTTTTATACTTGCCGAATTTTGACTTACCATATATGTAGTTCCCAACTTCGATTTTAATTTAACAATACTCCTTGCATCACCATCTACATAAAATCCACTTTCTTGGATGGACAAAGGGTCAAAGTTTCCATCACCTTTTCCTAACATCAATAATCCCGTAAAAGCATCATGTCTTCCTGCCACCGGTTCTATTCCATAATTGTTCCCTACCAATAATACATCGGTAAGGCCGTCGTTATTGACGTCATCCGCCAATAAATCCATTATTGGTGCCCATTGAGCCTCTTTTGGCAAGGGAACAGCTTTAAATTTGTTGTTTCCTATATTTTCTATGTACATACTCTGCAGACAGTTTGCTTGCAGTACTAACATCTCCTTAAGGTCTTTTTCAGTAAACAATTGGGACACTTTCATATGGGCATAAGAGTCATAGGTAGGGAAAATGTTTTTCCCTTTTCTTATTTGGTTGACGAACTGATCTCTATTGTGGACCAAATGTTCTTCTCCTTCTAGGTAGTGCGAAATCAAAGGGTCTATTTTTCCATTTGAATCAAAATCATTGGCATACAAGGTAATAGGTTCTTCCAATGATGCTTTGTAGCTACTGTTCAACCCGAGGTTTCCTACAATGAAATCCATATCACCATCATTGTCAAAATCAGCAGAAGATATGCTATTCCACCAACCAGATAAATTCTTTGTTCCGCTTTCGTGCGTAACGTCCACCAGTGTTCCCTTTTTGTTCTCAAAAAAAGTGACGGGCATGTATTCTCCAACAACGACCAAATCTGGATAATCATCATTGTTAAAATCGGTCCAAACAGCATCTGTTACCATTCCCAATGCTATCAATCCTCGAGAATTTTTAAAATCATAATTACTAAAATACCCAGCGTTGTTTACCAGTAACAAACTGGTCACCGGTTTGGGATATTCCGTAGGATGTACCCTTGCACCAATAAAAAGATCTAAATCTCCATCTCTATCAAAATCCGATGCCATAACACAGGATCCACTAAAAGGAATGTCGGGCAAATGGCCTGAGGTTAATGTAAAATTGCCCTTGCCATCATTGAAATAAAGTCTATCCAAGTAATTTTCCTTGTGCTGGTATTCATTGCTTCCGCTTACTACATATATATCCAGATCCCCATCATTATCGGCATCGAAAAATGTAGCTTCAATATCTTCTGAAGGAATTGGCTTTTCCAAAGTACTTTGTTTATAGAAGCTGCCATTTTGCTTTTGCAAATAGATAGATCCAGGTTCATCACCATTGCCCCCAACAAAAAAATCATCCAGTCCGTCATTGTTGATGTCACCTGCTGCCAATCTGGGGCCTTGTTCCGATAGTTTTTGAGGGATTAAAAAATCGCGGTTAAAATCCAAATAATCCGGTTCATGATGCGTGTGATCGACCAAGTCAACTTTGTTCAAGCAGGTATTCGGAGGCGTATTCTTCGTGGATAACTCAATATTTTTATTGGCGTTTTTATGATTTACAACAAGTATTTGGTCAGCATCGACCATTGTTGATTTACTTACCATTCCATCGGGCCAATTAACAATCACGGAATCTATTTTTTCTGAATTGCCCAACCCAAAATGCAGTTTTTGATCTATGCTGGATTGAAAACCCCTTACATGTTGTTGGTAATGTGATTGCATCATTCCGTCATAGTATATTCGGATTTCCGCTCCCAAACCTGATGCGTTATTATCAGGTCCCTTTAAAGTGATTCTCAGATAATGATTTTTAAATAATTGATCGCTTTTATTTTCGTAAATATTGGCTGGTGCATCCAAATTATTTATCGCAAGATCTAAATCCCCATCATTATCCAAATCGGAATAGGCCGCTCCATTGGAAAGTGAAGGGTTGGTAAACCCCCAGTTTTCGCTCTTGTCTTCAAAGGTAAGATCACCTTTGTTTTTAAAGATAAAATTATGGAGCTTAATATTTTGTAATCGGTGCGATAAGGCGATGACCGCAGAATCCGAATCTATTGGATTCGGCTCTTTATCCACAATTCCATAAGCTATGAAATCCATATCGGTCAAAAACCTTTTGTATCCGTTGGTGATGAACAGATCCCTATACCCGTCATTGTCATAGTCCGCGAGTAATGGAGCCCAACTCCAATCGGTAGTATGAATTCCTGAGAACTGTCCAATTTCGCTGAATGAAATTGCACCTTCTGTATTAGGACCATTGTTCAATTGCAATGTGTTTCGCATATATTGAGGCCGATACCCTTTTTCAAGTGCCAGTTTAAACTTGGTATAACCTATATCACCCACCATCTTATGCCTCCTCCAATTTTCATAGGGCAGCATATCGGCCACTATAATTTCCATTTTACCATCGTTATTGATATCGGCAATATCATTGCCCATACCAAAATGGCTAAAGTGCTTAAAATACTTATCTCCGCTTTCGGTAAAAGTTCCGTCTTGGTTGTTTATGTACAGGTAATCGTGTGAAATAAAGTCGTTGGATACGTAAACATCGTCCCAACCATCTTGATTAATATCACTGATGGCCAATCCCAGGCCCATGCCTTCATATACTATGCCCGCTTGTTCGGTGACTTTTATAAAATTACCATTGCCATTGTTTTGATACAATTGGTCGTTGGAACTTCCACTGCCATCTGTTATCATAGGACGTATGCGATCTGGAATACGATCGGACATCGAATGGTTTAAGAGGTAAAGGTCCAAATCACCATCCTTATCGTAATCAAAAAAGGCCGCATGTGTTGTATAACCGTCATCGTTGACACCATATTGTTCTGCCAGTTCTTTAAACAATGGAATCCCTTCTTCATCAACTCCCTGATTGATGAAAAGCAGGTTTTCCCTTTCTTGTGAGGTATGGTTGCCCGCCTTGCTTACATAAATATCCAAGAGGGAATCACCATTGATATCTACCATTGTTGCCCCGGATGACCAATTGGTCGTAGCAGTACCTGATTTTGACGTTATGTCCTCAAATTTCAAATTTCCTTTATTGAGATATAAGGCACTGGAGACCATGTTTCCGGTAAAGTAAATATCATCCAGCCCATCATTGTTCACATCGCCTATGGCAACACCTCCACCGTTGTACACGTAATAATAACTTGTAAGGTCAAATCCTGGTTTTTCTTCAACTTTGTTCGTAAACCTTATTCCACTTTCATAAGGTTCTTTTTCTTCGAATAACGTGATTTTTTTTTCAGCACAGGATATAAAAAGAAGAACAATACCTGTGATAAAGAGATATGGAGGATTATAACTCTTTTTAAACCAGTTTAAATTGGTGGGCAATAATTTCATAGTCAATTAAAATTGTTGTTCTGGATTATGGGAATAATAAGGGCACTTTAAAGCAGTGGATAACATTTAAATACGTTTAAAGCCCTTCTCTTTCAAGAAGGGCCATAAAACTAACCAAACTAATTATTGTTCTTAATATCCCGGATTTTGTTCCAACCCTTCAATTAAATCTACTTCCGTTGCAGGTTTGGGAAGTAATCTATTATTTTCGGTTACATTGGGGTGAAGATCTTGATTGACTTCAACTACCATTTTCTTTCTTACCAAATCGAACCACCGTTTGTGTTCAAAAGCCAATTCCCATGCTCTTTCCGCTATTACCGCATCATCAAAGTCACCTTGGGAAATTCCTGCCGTCAAATCTACTGATGCGTCAGGAGTGTTTGAATCTAAATTGTTCGCTCTTCTTCTAACTTGGTTTATGGCTTCCAGGGCAGATGCTGAGGGGCTTCCTTCGGCCATATTTGCCGCTTCGGCATATATTAACAAAACTTCGGCATATCGCAGTATCGGAATCCCAAAATCTCCCTGTGCTCCACCACAACCGCCATCACCTGGGCCACAAGGAACACCTCCGTCCCTAAATTTAGCTATATATGGTTGTTGAAATTCGCCATCCTCCCATGCTGTACCATCCAAGAAAACGGTATGAAAAGAAATATCTTTTCTGTAATCATCTGGGAAAGCATTAAAGAAACGGTCTTCGCTATACCAGTCAGACCATCCACCTTCCACACCGGGACGTGAAGAATGGTGGAATTTACTTCCCTCTCCATTTGACGCACCAAAGAAAGAGAATATGAATTCACTATTGTTCAATTTATTATCAACTAGCCACAAATCTGCAAAATCCTCTTCTAGACTATAGGTTCCCGCCAGGTTTCCGGAAATCAGCTCATTGGCTTTATCCCTTGCCAAAGCATAATTGGAAGTATCTTCCAAAGGCCATCCTGCCATGGTCAGATATACCTTGGCCAACAATGCCTTTGCGGCACCTCGGGGAGCTTTACCCGCTTCAGCAAACGAAGGGGGCAATTGGTTTTCGGCCAAAGACAGATCAGAAACGATCAGGTTGTATATATCGGCTACCGGTGATTGTCCTACGACATCTGCATCGGTCTGATTTTCACTTGTAATAATAGGTACCTCTCCAAACCATCTCACTAGATAAAAATAACCCAGTGCCCTTAAAAATCTAGCCTGACCTTCTATTTCGTCTTTCCTTTCGGCAGACACGACTCCTTCCAAATTGCCAATATTTGAAATGATATTATTGGAATTGGCAATACCTGCGTATAGGGCATTCCACATGGCAGAGTGCGCGCCTGCACTCGGTTGGGTCAAAAATCTATCGTATTGATTCAAATTAAACGCCGGTGGTCTTGAACTCATGTCCTCTGCTCCACCGTTCATTACAAAAGCGTTTACAAAATCAAAACCTCCCCATCCGCCAAAGTAACTTCTATAATTACCTACCAAAGCAGCTTCAAAATCCACTTCGTTCGAAAAAAAGCTTTCTGGAGACAATAGGCCCTCTGGTTGTTCCTCTAAATCCGTACAACCATTTAACAGTGTGATGCCCATGGCAATCAACAGTATTCTTTTTGTTACCTTTTTCATTTTATACATTTTTTTATTATTAAAAACTAAGATCTAAACCTACCGTATAGGTTTTTTGTGAAGGAAAGGATGCCAGATCGATTCCACCTCTGGTATCAATATTCGTACTAGATTCAGGATCGTATCCAGTATAATCTGTAAAGGTGATCAGATTGGTCCCGGTAACATAGAGCTTGAGTGATTTAAGCCCAATTTTTTCAATCACGTTCTGAGGTATGTTATACCCTAACGATATGTTCTTTATTCTAACATAAGATCCATCTTCTATCCATCTACTGGATTGTAAGTTTTCAAAACTATTGCTCCCTTCAAATGAAGGAACGTTGGTGTTTTGGTTTTGGGGTGTCCAACGATTCAATATCGCTACACCTGTGGCATCTGAATCTCCAGAAGTTCTTTCAGTACGTACTCTACCAATATTCAATATATCGTTTCCTTGAACTCCTTGAACAAATACGTTCAAATCTAGGTTCTTATAAGAAAAAGTATTGGTCCAACCGAAGGTGTAATCTGGTTGGGCATTTCCTATGTCAACAATATCATTATCATCTATAACGTCATCATTGTTCTGATCAACATATCTAGGTGCTCCAGGTATTACCCCGAATACTGCTGCTTCGGTGGCTTCGGCAGTACCCCAGACACCATCTTGAACAAATCCTCTAAACTGACCTATCGGCTTGCCCACTTCTAAAAACAAGGTGTTTCCAAAACCTGGTATCCCGGGAGCCCCTAGAGTAATCTCATCCTCTCCGGACAAAGCGAGTACTTCATTATCGTTAAAGGAGATGTTAAACCCGGAATTCCAAGAAAAATTTTTCGATTGTACCGGGGTACCCCCTAGATAAAATTCAAATCCCTTGTTCTCTACTTCTCCTATATTCCTCAATACGTCTGCAACTCCCGAAGTTCTGGGCAAAGGCACTGACAATAGAAGATCTTCCGTGTTCTTTTTATAATAATCCGCAACCAGATTCAATCGTCCATTGAACATATCCAAATCAATCCCGATATTGGTTTGTTTGGTAACTTCCCATTTCAAATCTGGATTACCCGCGCTACCGGCCAAGAGTACCCCAGTTGCAGGATTTGCCCCATCTATGGCAAAATTGGTGGTTGCCAAAACTGTAAGTGATTGATAGGGGTCAATGGCTTGATTGCCCGTTTCTCCATAAGTAGCCCTTAACTTTAAATTATCAATGGTTTTGGAATCTTCCAAGAAACTTTCATTGGAAATGTTCCATGCCAGACCTGCTGATGGGAAAAAACCTCTTTTGTTGTTGGCACCAAATACCGAAGAACCATCGGAGCGTGCCGTCAATGTTAAAGAATATCTATTGTCATATCCGTAAATGACCCTTCCCAGATACGAAAGCAAAGATCTGGTTGTTCTCTCTGAACTTGGTCGTCCAGGAACAGCGGCCAGGCCAAGATTGTTAAAGGTTACGGCGTCAGTTAAAAACCCCATTGCGTTACCGGTAAAATGTTCATTGAACTCTTCAAATTGCTGCTCTAGAACACCAGTTAAATTAATGGAATGTTTTCCAAATTCCTTAACATAGTTAAGTTGATTCGTGTTTTGCAATGTTATAGTTCTCCTGTCCCTAATTGATGCCGTTTCCGTTGTTGGACTATTGCTTGGCCTCGAATTGGCATAAAAACTAAATTCAGAGTCATCCAGTCTATAGGCTCCACTGACACTAAATTTTAACCCATCCAAAATTTCATAATCCACTTTGGCATTGATACTCGTAGTGGTAATGATATTTTCCCTAATGGGTTCAACAGCTAAAGCCAAGGGGTTAAAGTTGGTGGGTGGGCCAGCACCACCACCTGGTTGGGAATATGTACCGTCTTCTTCAAAAACGGGCTTGGTAGGTGCAAATACCTGTGCCGAGAATATAGGGCTACCATCATTGTTTCCGGCAAAACTGTTCAAATTAGTCGGATGGTCCTCTTCATGGGAAAGATAGGTGTTCGTGGTTACACTAAGTTTATCATTGATCCTTGCTGTTAAATTTGCTCTCAAAGAATATCTATCATAAGAAGTATTTTGTATAATACCTTCTTGATCAATTACGTTACCCGAAACATAATAGGAAATATTATCGTTCGCCCCGCTAACATTCAATAAATGGTTTTGCGAAAAGGCCGTTCTAAATATTTCGTCTTGCCAATCGGTACCGCCATTTGCATTGAACGCTGAAATTTCGGCACTAGTGAACACAGGGTTAAGCCCTATTTCTGATCTATGGGCATTGACCGTTTGGGCATATTGACCGGCATTCAATAAGTCTAGCTCATTACGAACTTCTTGTAAGCTGTAAAAACTGTTATAGGTGACTACCGGTTTTCCTGATTTTCCTTTTTTGGTGGTAACCAAAACGACTCCATTTGCCCCTCTGGACCCATAAATGGCAGTGGCCGAGGCATCTTTCAATATCTGTATCGATTCTATGTCGTTTGGGTTTATCGTGTTTATACTGCCACCTTGGAAACCATCGATTACGACAAGGGGGTCATTGCCTCCGTTAATTGAATTCGCCCCACGGATCCTAATGGTAGCCCTTCCATTGGGAGCACCATCATTGTTTTGAATCTGTACGCCCGCTACCCTACCTTGGATGGCTTGGTCCACACGGGTGACAGGTAACTCTTTTAGCTCTTCCACAGCAACGGACGCCACGGAACCCGACAGATCGCTTCGTCGTTGTGGCCCGTATCCTACCACCACTACTTCGTCCAGGGCATTTCCCTCTTGTAATGCGATAGAAATAGATGTTTGCCCGTTCAAAGCAATTTCCTGAGTTGCAAAACCTATATAGGATATGACCAACGTAGCATTTTGATCCGTTACTTGTAGCGCAAAATTTCCATCAAAATCTGTTTGTGTTCCATTTTGCGTATTCTTTTCAATAATATTGGCCCCTGGCAAGGGTTGCCCGTCTTGGTCTGTAACAGTTCCCGTTATTACGGATTCTTGTTGGTTCAAATCCCATAAATTTGATTCATATCTTTTTGCAGACATTACTTCTGTCTGGAAAATAAAAGAGAATAAAATCAACATTGTCAATTTTAAGCTCCATTTTGCCCTATTTAAATAGAACAACTTACTTGGTTTGTTTTTTTTCATACTCTTAAGCGTTTTAGTTATCATCTATTAAGTAATGAGGGAAATCGTTAATTATGTTGATTCGATTACGGGGCGTTGTTCAACAACGCCCCACATGAACCAAAAAATTAAAAACTAACTAACTCATAAACTATATTTATGGTTCGCAAGTAATCACTTAGAGTAGAGAATAAAGGGGAAAGGTTTCGTTTAAAAGGGGAGGAGGTTTCGTTTTGGCGATAGTATGATATTTATTTTAACAAAAGTGGATGAGATGTACTATAAATCCTTTTGTTCCTTTAAAATTTCGGAAGGGTTTTGTCCAAATCGCTGTTTGAATAATTTGCTAAAGTACTTTCGATCTGAATATCCTATTTTATAGCATATTTCCGCCACAGTGTATTGTTGTTCCTCCAGTAACTTTTTTGCGATCTTAAATTTATAGTCGCGTATAAATGCAACCAAGTTCATTCCAGATAATGCCTTGATTTTTTTATAAAGTACGGAGTGGCTCATTCCCATTTCGTTAGAAAGATAGTTTGCGTTCAATTCTGGAGAGTCCAGATTGTTTTCGATCAATTTGATGAGCTTTTTCAAAAAGTCCTGGTCTTTTCGATTTATTGCCAGTTCTTTGGGTAGGATCAATCCATCCGCACTAAACTTTTTACGCAATAATTCTCTATTGTATAAAAGACTTTTTACCCTGGCCAATAGTAAAGGTTCATTAAAGGGTTTTGTAATATAATCATCCGCTCCAAGCTCAAAACCTTTGAGCTTATCTGAATCAAATGTCTTTGCCGTTAAAAGTATGATCGGAACATGGCTCAACCTCATATCCGTTTTGATGCTTTCACAAAGTTGCATACCATCCATTTTCGGCATCATTATATCACTTACTATCAGGTCCGGCATTTGTTCCAATGTTATTTTCAGGCCTTCTTTTCCATTCCGGGCTTCCAAAATATTATATGAAGTGTTCAGCACTTGTTTTATATATTGACGGAGCTCATCATGATCTTCGATGATCAAAATGGTTTCCATAGAAGTGTTATTGCTGGAAGTAAAAGCCTTGTTTAACTGATTTTGAGGTGTTTCTTTTTTGAATGTTTCTTGAGGTTCATTTATCTGCATATGCTCTGCGGAGAAGTGATCATTTCCAAAGGGCAATAAAATATTAAATTCACTGCCTTTTCCCTCAATGCTTTTAACGGTTATCTTGCCCGAGTGGAGCTTAATGACTTCCTGAGCGATCGACAATCCAATTCCGAAGCCTGTTTTTTCCGTTACGGCATTTTGATAAAATCTATTGAATATTTTTGAGAGTTTCTTTTTTGGAATACCCTCTCCCGTATCTATTATTCGTACTATGGCCTGTTTTTTTAAGATACCTACTTCAACTTTTATAGATTTACCGGGCGGGGTAAATTTAAAGGCATTGGATATAATATTGAATATCGTTTTTTCCATTTGCCCTTTATCGAACCACAATGTAATGTCATTGGAGGAAGAGGTAAATTGGTAGTCTATTTCATTGTCTATTGCCCGTTGGCCAAAGGCCAAATATATTTCCCGGATGAAGCTAGTTAGGTTATTTTCAGTAATCTTAAGGTCTATGGTGCCCGATTCCAATTTTCGGAAATTCAACAATTCGTCTACCAAATCCATAAGCCGTTTGGCATTGCTTCTAACGGAGACCAAACGCTTTTGTTCGCTTATGTCCACCGCATCTTTTTTCAACCCGTTTAATGCCCCTGTGATTAGAGTTAATGGGGTTCTTATCTCGTGGGATATATTTACAAAAAACCTTTGCTTGAGATTATAAAGTTCTTCGTTCTTTTCATTCGTCAACTGTTCAAACTTTAAGTTTGCCTTCATGCGCTCCCAAGCTATTGTATATTTTCTCAGAAAAAAAAGCAAGGCCAGTGATAAGAAACCATAAATTAGATAGGCCCACCATTGAAACCATAAAGGCTTTAATATCTCTATATCTATAATAGCCAAATTTGAGTTCCATTCCATACCCTTTTCCCTACTTTTGACTTTAAACGTATAGTTGCCATTAGGTAAATTGGTGTAAGTTGCCGTTCTCTCCTTACCAATATTTCTCCAATCTTCATCAAAGTTTTCCATTTTAATGGCATATTCCCTCTTTGAAGAAAAAGGATATTGTAAAGCCGCAAATTCAAATGTTATAACGTCAAGATTATGCTTGAGTATGATACTATCCTGATATTGAATGTTTTTTTGGAGAATATCGTTGTCGCCTATAGTAACAGGTTTGTTAAAAAGCTTAAAATCAGTAAATAAGATTTTAGGGGGGCTTTTTTTGTGGGAAACCTCATTGGAGTCAAAATTGACAACGCCCTGTAGTCCCCCAAAATAAAGTTTTCCTGAACTGTCTTTTGAAATGGAATTGATATGGAATTCATCAAGAAGATTCGGTACTCCATTAAAATATCCGGTATTGTAATCAAAATTATATATACCATCTTTGGTTCCGAACCATATTTTGCCCGTAGCATCTTCAATTATGGAGACTATCGTTGCGTATTTTATAATCTCCTGGTCATCAAATCTTTCTATTATGTTTTTTTGGGGGTTATATCTGTTGACTCCACTACCTGCCGTTCCGATCCATATAAAACCCTTTGAGTCCTTTAATATTGAAAAAACATAATCTGAGCTTATGGAATTGTTGTTTTCATCATCATATCTAAAATGTTCAAATGTCTTTTTTTCAGTATCGAAAAGGTTAATTCCGCCCCCAAAAGTTGCCAACCAAAGATATTTGCCATCTTTTTGCATTGCAATAACATTGTTACTGCTTATAGAATTGCGATCATCTTTCGTTTTTTTATAGTGGGTGAAAGTTTCTGTTCTTATATCAAAAAAACTTACTCCTCCTTCCCATGAGGCTATCCAGAGATTTTTATTTTCATCTTCTATGATATAGCGAATATCATTATAGCTTAATGAGTTTTGGTTAGGCCGATGCTTAAATTGTTTTAGTGTGCCTTTCTCAATATCAAAATGTATAAGGCCATTTTTAAATGTCCCTATCCAAAAAGTGCCATTGGAAGCTTTCATTATATATTGGACATAACCTGCATCAATAGGTATTTTGGAAGTTTTATTATAAAAAGTGGTTTTGTTGTTAAGGGAATCAAAAACAGTCAATCCTTTCCCGTCCAGTCCCATAAGAAGTTTATCCCTAGTCTTGAAAACAGAAAGTACCGGTGATGTATCTATTCCTTTTATATCGCTAAATAGGATTTTAAAATTATCTTCTCCTCCAAAAACATTAACACCGTTCCATGCGGTACCGATCCATACATTGCCGTCATTGTCCATGGCAAGATCATAAATAGCATTTCCGGATAAAGATGATGGTGTTTGGGGATTGTTCAGGTAGTTAGTGATCGAGGGTGAAATTCCTTTAAAGCCTTGTATTTCAAACATGCCGTTACCATCCGTTCCTAGCCAGAGATTGTTTTTTTTGTCACCAATAATGGATCGAACAATATTGATTTCTTCGTGTGATTCTAATCCTACCTCTTTCAGAAAGTTTGAAAGTTCATAAGTATTGGAATTTAATGATACGGCCCCACTGCCACTTGTTCCCAATAAAATGGTATCGTCGTCCAATTCATATAACGCATGGATAAAATCAACATTTAAATGAGGTTTTGAACTTTCTACGGTATTCAATGTTTGTTCATTGTAATCATATTTTTTAAGTCCATCCCCAAAAGTTCCTATCCAAAGGTTTTCCTGGTGTTCTAGAAAACTTGTTATATTATGTGGGGTACCATTTAACCATGAAACAAAACTATTGGAAGCCCTGTCAAATAAACAGAACCCATTTTCAGTTCCTATCCATAAATTCCCTCTAGTATCTTCGTATATGGCATTTAATTTATCTGAAGGGATTGAATAAGGGTCGTTTTTGTCATTGCGATAAATCGTAAAATTGTCTTTATCCGGTTCATAAAGGGCCAATCCCCCTCCAAGGGTAGCTACCCACATCCTGCCTTTTAAATCAATCAAGATATCGGAAATATCATTGGTGATCAGATTACTGTTTTGCTCGTTGTAAACTTTTATACTTTGCCCATCATATCTATTAAGTCCATTTTTAGTGCCGATCCACACAAAACCTTCCTGTTCTTTAACTATGCTATTGATTCTGTTATTGGATAAACCAATTGTTCGGTTTATCTTGGCAAAAAAAGGTTGAGATTGCCCACGGCAGCAATTATGGATAAGTATGCCCAGAACAGCTGTCAAAATTATCGATCTTATCATTGCGTTCCAGTTATTTGACTATTCCCCATTATCAATATTACACTTGAAATTGAACCTGGATTATTGATTAATAGTCAATTTAATAAATTAACCTTTTTATTAGGGGTGAAATTTGGTTTTTTGAGGGGGAAGAATTCTATATTTCGGCCTTTTATTTTATGAGCCTAATATATGCCCTATTATTCTTGTTTTTTTAGGTCGCAAAGATATGATGAGTCATATATACCATGTTCCCGTTCTGTTTTGAAAATCTATGGTTTTTCATCTTTTCGAAAATGCAAAACTACGTTGGATGTGTGGTTTTTTGAGTATTGTAATCGCGGAAGAATTGTATGTTCTATTACAAAAGTTTTAAGTTTTTGATGCTCCCAAAAAACAAAACCCTGCATTTTCATACAGGGTTTACGCTTTAAGTGATCGCGGAAGGATTCGAACCTTCGACCGTCTGCTTAGAAGGCAGATGCTCTATCCAGCTGAGCTACGCGACCATGCACATTGAAAGCCGTTTTTCAAATGTGGGTGCAAACTTACTAAAAAATACAAAGTGGTAAAACGAAAAAGAGGTAAAAGATACCGCTTTCTATTTTAGGTAGATTCTTAATCTGAAAACTCCCCGACCTTTGAGTTGGATTTCCTATTCACCACTCCTTTGGAGAGGTCTGAACTGCCTTTTTAAGCAGTTCAGGGTGAGGAAAAATACAAAATTTCGGTTTTTGAACCTCAGGGATACCTGCCTGCCGGCAGGCAGGGTCGGTTTCAAGAAATTTTTTATTAAAAATTGGACAGGAATACCCCGTTTTGTCAGTGTTGGGCATCATAACGATCAAAATTCTCCCATATCTGATCCAATACTTTTAAAAATACCTCAAATTCAGCTTCGCTAATAGATTCCGTACTCATTTTTCGGATATCCTTTATAATGGGTAAGGCACGTGCCATTAGATTTTCCCCGGTAGGGGTCATGACCAGCTTAAATCGTTTTTGATCGTCCCTAAAACGGGATTTTTTTAAGAATCCCTTTTTACAGAGTCCCCTGATTACCCGGGATGTGGTGGCCCTATTCCTGAAATTTGATTTACTGATTTCAGCCTGCGAAGCATCTTTGCCCAACAGATGCACCCGTTGCAATATAACCCATTGTTCAATGGTCAAATCAATATCATTTTCGGAAAAGGCCCTTAAAAAAGTCCCCTGGACTTTTTTTAACGTGCGATCCAAATAAACACCGAATCCATCGGTTCTATCCATCTTAAAATTGTTCTATGGTCAAAAATAGGGAGGAATACCTAAAATAATGTTGTTAATGCAACAAAAATAAAAAATTGTATTAAATTTGACCAAAATTGATAATCCATATGGCCAGATATTCCAATGAGTTAAAGACCGGCTTTAAAAACTACATCCTTGAGGACAGTACGTATAAGGGTGGAGGCAGGAAAATAACAATGCCCAAAGGGGTAGAGGTGCATAAATTGTCCTCCAATGAAAACCCATTGGGTTGTTCTAGCCAGGTGAAACGGGCCATAGAAGATGCTCTTAAAGATATAAGCATCTATCCAGATAACACGGATATCCGACTTAGGGAAGCCCTATCCAGGGATTTTGGGAATCAACTTACCGAAGATTATTTTGTAACCGCGAATAGTGGTTCTGAAATTATTGATATTATTTCAAAAGTTTTTTTATCCGAAGGTGATGAGGTCATTGTTTCCCAACCTTGCTTTTTGCCATATACGGCCTTTACAAGATGGATGGGGGCATCCGCGATCAATGTACCCATGACAAAAGATTATGATTATGATCTGGATGCCATTTTAGAAGCGATAACAGGGCGTACCAAACTTGTTTTTCTGGCGTCGCCCAATAATCCGTCCGGAAATTATATTCCTTTTGATGAATTGTCCCGATTTTTGGAACGCGTGCCCAAAAACGTCATCGTTGTCTATGATGAGGTGTACAGGCATTTTGCAGAAGCAAAGGATTACACCTCCGCCTTACCCTTTGTACAAAAGGGATACAATATTATTGCGATCAATAGTTTTTCAAAGACATATGGTCTGGCCGGGTTAAGGGTCGGTTATTGTTATGCTCCCTTGGAGATTAGCAATTATATTAGAAAAGTATGCAAGCCGTTTTTATTGTCTTCTCCTGCCTTGGAAGGTGCCATAGCGGCTTTGGACGATATGGATTTTGTACAACGGACCGTTGACCTGATCTCAAAAGAAAGACGATTTGTACTTAAGGGCCTGACGAATTTGGGAATCAAATTCTGGTCTACCCAGGGGAATTTTGTATTGATAGACCCTCCGATCGGAGATTTGGATTTCACCCAATTTTTACAGGATAAGGGCATTATGGTAAGGCCTGTAGGTAATTTTGGTGCTCCTGGCAAGGTTCGGATATCTTTTGGGACAAGACCGGCCAATGAAGCAATGTTAGAAGCTATTAAAGACCTGTTAAATAGCTGATTAAAATAAAAAAGTAATAAATTTTTAATATATTTGTTGCATATGCAACATAAAATAACGATAAATTATGAACACTTCAACTTTGCCGAAATTGCATGATGCCGCACAAGATTTCATGCCTATAAATGGCACGGATTACTTAGAGCTTTATGTGAGTAATTCAAAACAGGCGGCGCACTTCTATAAAACCGCCTTCGGGTTTCAATCTTTGGCATACGCTGGTTTGGAAACCGGACTAAAAGACCGTGAAAGCTATGTGGTGATTCAGGATAAAATACGTTTGGTGCTGACCTCCCCACTTAAAAGTGGAACCGATATAGGTCGTCATATAGATCAGCATGGTGACGGTATTAAAGTGGTGGCGTTATGGGTAGATGATGCTACCTATGCCTACAACACCGCTATTGAGAGGGGCGCAAAATCCTATATGGAACCGAAAACAGAAGAAGACGAAACAGGAAAGGTAATCCGTTCCGGGATATACACCTATGGCGAGACCGTCCATATTTTTGTAGAGCGAAAAGATTATAACGGGACCTTTATGCCCGGTTTCAGAAAATGGGAGACCCCGGATTATAATCCAACTCCTATAGGACTTAAATATGTGGATCATATGGTGGGCAATGTAGGATGGAACCGGATGAACGAATGGGTAAATTTCTATGAGAATGTAATGGGTTTTACACAAATTCTGTCTTTTGACGATAAGGATATCTCTACCGACTATACCGCCTTGATGAGTAAGGTAATGAGCAATGGGAACGGAAGGATCAAATTTCCGATCAACGAGCCTGCCGAGGGCAAAAAGAAATCGCAAGTAGAGGAATATCTCGATTTTTATGAAGGTGAAGGCGTGCAGCATATTGCGGTAGCTACAGATGATATCATCCAGACCGTTCGTGACTTAAAGAGTAGGGGAGTGGAATTCTTGACCGTTCCGGATACTTATTACGATGTAGTTTTAGATCGTGTGGGGCAAATAGATGAGGACATTGCACCGTTAAAAGAATTGGGTATCTTGGTAGATCGTGATGATGAAGGGTATTTATTGCAGATTTTTACAAGGCCCGTAGAACCAAGGCCTACCATGTTTTTTGAAATCATTCAAAGAAAAGGGGCACAATCTTTTGGAAAGGGTAACTTTAAGGCACTCTTTGAAGCTATTGAACGTGAACAGGAGCTTAGGGGGACATTGCATTAAGAAAATAGGCACTCGGGTTCAAGAACCTGTAAATTTGTATATATCCCTATAAAACGGGATGAAGTTTGAACTTAAAGGAAAAACATGCCCATATATCATAAATTAGGAAAATTTCCGCAAAAGCGGCACATACAATTTGAAAAACCGGACGGGGGCCTGTACTATGAACAATTGTTCGGTACCATTGGTTTTGATGGCATGTCGTCATTGTTATATCACGTACACCGTCCCACCCAGGTAAAGGAAATAGGTGAGGCCATTGATGTGAGCCCTAAAATTGCCGTTGAAAAGAACATTGCCTCAAGAAAATTGATCGGTTTTGATGTGGCCCCAAAAGATGATTTTTTGGAGTCTCGGGAACCCATGTTGGTGAATGGCGATGTTCATATAGGCCTGGCCGCCCCAAAAAAGTCAATGACCGGGTACTTTTATAAAAATTCGGATGCGGATGAGATGCTGTTCATCCATAAAGGTACCGGAACATTGAAAACCTTTTTGGGAGACATTCCTTTTGAATATGGGGATTATTTGATAATTCCCCGTGGAATGATCTATCAAATAGCATTTGATACAGAAGATAATCGCATATTATATGCCGAGTCCTTTCACCCAATTTATACCCCAAAACGGTATCGTAACTGGTTTGGGCAGTTATTGGAACACTCCCCTTTTTGTGAGCGCGATTACAAATTGCCCCAAAATTTGCGGACGCACGATGAAAAAGGGGAGTTCGTGCTAAAAATAAAAAAGCAGGGTATGTTACATAGTCTGGTCTATGCCACGCATCCGTTTGATGTTGTGGGATGGGACGGATACAATTACCCTTACGGATTTTCGATCCATAATTTTGAACCCATAACGGGCCGTGTTCATCAACCACCACCGGTACACCAGACTTTTGAGACAAGTGCATTTGTCATCTGTTCTTTTTGTCCAAGATTATATGATTATCACCCAAAGGCCATACCGGCACCTTATAATCATTCCAATATAGATTCCGATGAAATGTTATATTATGTGGACGGTGATTTTATGAGTAGAACCGGTATTGGGCCCGGATATATTTCTTTGCATCCTGCAGGAATCCCCCACGGGCCGCACCCGGGGACCTATGAGGCCAGTATCGGTAAAAAAGAGACAGAAGAATTGGCGGTCATGATAGATACCTTTAAACCCTTACAGGTAACAGAAAACGCTTTGAAAATAGATGATGGCCAATACTACAGGTCTTGGGTAGAATAGTATAAAAAAGAATTAAGAATCAAGAGGAAAGAAACAAGATTTAAATTCAAAATCTTATATCCCGTTAGTTAAAAGAACAAATGATTATAAATATCCCCGAAAACTCGGATTTTTCAATTTACAACATCCCTTTTGGGATATTTTCCACATTGGATGGAAGCCCTCGTGCCGGCGTAGCTGTTGGTGAATATATTCTGGATTTGGCCGCAACGGCCCAATTGAATGTCTTTGATTTTGATACGGCGGTATTTGAAAAAGAGACGTTGAACGATTTTATATCCCTGGGAAAAGAAATCACTAAAAAAGTAAGAAGGGACGTCCAGACGTGGCTTCAAGACGAAAATTCTGTTTTGGCAGGAAAACCAGGGCTTTTTATAAAGCAGTCCGAAGCTCAAATGCATCTACCTGTCCGTATAGGGGATTATACCGATTTTTATTCCAGTATAGAGCATGCCACCAATGTTGGCAAGATGTTCCGTGATCCGGAAAATGCGTTATTGCCCAATTGGAAACATATTCCGGTAGGGTATCACGGTCGTGCAAGCTCCATTGCGGTCAGTGGGGAACCTATTCACAGGCCTAAAGGGCAGACCATTCCCAACGGAGCCGATAAACCGGTTTTTGGCCCTACGCAACGGTTGGATTTTGAACTGGAAATGGGGTTTGTTACAGGTAAGAACACGGCCCTGGGCGAGTCTATCGCTACCGATGGAGCAGAAGATTATATTTTTGGGTTGGTCTTGTTCAATGATTGGTCCGCACGTGATATCCAAAAATGGGAATATGTACCGTTGGGGCCTTTTTTGGCCAAAAACTTCGCATCGCATATCTCACCATGGATCGTTACGCTCGAAGCCCTGGAACCCTTTAAAGTACCTGGCCCTTCCCAAGAACCGGAAGTATTGCCCTATCTTAAATATCATGGGAATAAAAACTATGATGTAAATTTAGAGGTTGCCATTACACCCGAGGGAAGTGGTGAGCAAACGGTTTGCCGTTCAAACTTTAAATATATGTACTGGAATATGGCACAGCAACTGGCACATCATACCGTTAATGGCTGTAACATTAATATTGGCGATCTTTATGGTTCGGGAACAATTTCCGGCAAGGATGAAGGCTCGTACGGTTCTATGTTGGAATTGGCGTGGATGGGGACCAAACCCTTGAAAATGAAAGATGGTTCCGAACGCAAGTTTATTTTGGATGGTGATACCGTTATTATGAGAGGTTATGCCAAAAAGGATGGAAAACGCGTCGGTTTTGGTGAGGTGAGTGCAAAAGTATTGCCGGCGATCAAATAAACTCTTTTTCCAGTTTAAGGAAAGTCATTAAGAGAACAGATGATAAGAACTATAGATCCCAATGCGATTTCCCAACCTGATCTGCACGGTATTTTACTGACCGCCGTTGCACCCAGGCCCATATGTTTTGCGAGTACGATCGATGCCAGGGGTAATGTAAACCTGAGTCCGTTCAGTTATTTCAACGTATTTAGTTCGAATCCCCCGGTCCTTATATTTTCCCCGGCACGTAGCGGTAGGGACAATACGTTGAAACATTCGCATGAAAATGTTAAAGAAGTACCCCAAGTAGTTATCAATATTGTCAACCATCCCATGGTGGAACAAATGTCGTTGGCAAGTACGGCCTATGATAAAGGAGTGAACGAGTTCGTCAAATCAGGTTTTACACAAGTGAAAAGTGAAAAAGTAAAACCGCCTAGAGTTGGGGAGGCACCGGTTGCTTTTGAGTGTTCGGTAACACAAGTTATAGAACTGGCCGAAACCCCTGGTGCCGGAAATTTGATTTTGGCCAAAGTGGAACTTATACATATCAATGAAGATTATTTGACCAATGAAAAACTGGATACCCAAAAACTAGACCTGATCGGTAGAATGGGCGGTAGCTGGTACACAAGATCTAGCGGGGATTCTTTATTTGAAATTCCTAAGCCCATAAGAACAAAAGGCATTGGGGTAGATGCCCTGCCAGCGCCGATACGGGATAGTGAGGTCTTATCCGGTAACAATTTGGGGAGGTTGGGCAATCTTGAAAAATTTCCGACCAAGGCGGAAATAGATGAGGTCCATGCTATGGAAGAAGTAACAAAACTTTATAAAGATTTTGACGGAGACAAAAATGAACGCTCCAGAAAGGTTCACCAATTGGCCAAGTCCTGGCTAAAGGCCAATAGAACAAGAGAAGCATTGGCACTACTGTTTAAGCTTGCGGAATAGACCACAAAAGTCTTTTCAAAATAGGAAAGGCTATGGTCTTTACGGATAAAAATTCAATCAATTATAATTTCGTCCGCAAACACCCAGGAAGGTAAGCCGGCGGCATGATGCCAATAAGGGGTCTCGGTATTATTGGCCTTTACTTTAACGTATTGTGCCATAGTGGGTTTAAAATCAATATTGAAATAAACAATATCATTTACTTTACTCTTTTTTTCTAAAGGGAAAGGGTTTTTTACGGATCCAAGCGGCGTAAAATTTATACCGTCCGATGATTTAAAGTATTCCACTATAGAAGGGAGGAAAACTACATGATTGGTCACCTGTAAAAAGGCCATGGAGATGCTCTTGATCTGCTGAGGTTTGTCCAAATCAACAATAACTTCCATATCGTTTCCTTCGTACCCCAACCAGTTGGCATAAAAACTACTTCCGCCAAGTGCTCCATCGGTCAATACCAATGGGTCTTCATCAGCATATTTTTTAGGTCGGGTAACAGAAATAACTTTCTTGTTCTTTGCCTTATTGGGTTTTTTTGCGGTTTCTATGGCGGACAGATAATTAGACCTGTATTCGCTTACCGTAAAGCCCATTTCATTCATTAAGGTAATCTTGTTTTTGGTCGTTGTGTTAATGAAATTATCCAATGTGACAGCGATCAATGGATTGGGGATGTCCCTGTTGTTGTCTTTAACCATTAAACGGTAGGTATCGGATACATTTTTTCTGCTGGCTTCTAAAATAGCATAGTCGATACTAAGGCGTGCCATTTTTATCCGGTTCAATATTTCCGGTTTATGGCCCACTATTTTTTCCGCCCGATCAAAAATTTCTGAATATTCGGTTAACAGTTCGGGGTTTAGGTAAGATGAAAAGGCCTCTGAAGGATCTCCGTAAAGAAATAGAAAAAAATCATTGTCTTCTTTGATTTTTGCATGTATAAGTTCAATATATTCTTTTATAAAAGGCCCAGCTTCATGGTAGTACCCATTAGTGAACTCGGTCAATAGGGCATCAAGATCCAAATCTGGATTCCATAGTAATTTGGCGGTGATATAGGAGCGTAATTCAAAAAGTTCACTGGGATTACGACTGTGCTGTTCAAAAACCCATTTGGCATTGTTCTTGCGAAACAATTGAATATTGGGCTGTAATGTATGGATATTGGGGAATGGGGCCAAAAAATTAGTGAATTGGGTGGTATAGTCCCAAATGCGGATATTGTCCGTGAGTTTTCCCCAGCCTTCTAGGTCGGCGGCGAAATCGGTACATTTTTTGGCAACTGGGGCACTTCGGTCGCATTCTATGGAACACAATGTAATCAATACATTTTTTGCCGGACGAATTTTAGGAGGTTTACGGGTATGTTGATAGGCCAGGGTAGAAATAGTTTTATCCGGAAAAGCGTTGGCTACCTTGTTTACAAAGTGGATCATGGTGCCGGACGGACTTCCTTCCTTTGTGTCTATTTTGTGGCAGTTATCGCATTGGCAATATTGTTGATTGTCATCTTGGCTTACCGAAATTACAGATGCTTCCGGATGCCTTTTAAACAAGGTGGAAACGGAATCCTTTACAATTTGCAGAACGGTTTCATTGGTAAGGCATAATTGCGTAGGCAGTCTTTTGCCTTCCCTTAAGGCATAATATTCCGGATGTGGCACATAGAATTTTTCTTCGGGCAGAAACTTATGGAACGTATGGACCCTTGCCTCTTTTACATATAGGGGAAAAGCGTTATGGGTGACCTTCTGTTGATCGGCAAATTCGGGGTTTTCATAAAAAAGCTTGGAATGTACCGTTCTGGTCGTAATCTCAGGAGTGTAGCTATACGCTATGGGGTCTAAGGAAATTGATTTTTTGAATGGAATTGCTTCAACTTCCGGAGCATACCATTTACAATCCAGATAGTTCTCTAAAAATTCATATACCCCATTTCTGGTCGCACTGTTGGATCCACCGTTGATAAACAAATTTAGGTTTTTGGTTCTGATGGCTATTTGATCGGGCAGAAGCTCTTCTTTTGTAGTTCCCAAATAAATCTTTTGTTTTTCTGCATTTTGGGAATCTTCAGCTACAACATCTATATGCGCCCCACTTATTTTATATAAATAATACTGAAGTTTTTCTGCAGACTCATATTGGCTTGCGCTGGCATGGCCGTTGCACACAATTTCATAATTGGATTCCCCATTTTCAGCTAGTTTTATCTTTTGGTCGGAACAGGAAACACCGAAAATAATTCCAAAGCACAGTGTTAGTATTGCATTTTTTTTCATCCGATGGTGCTTACTTGGTTTGTTTTTTAATTGGTGTTCATACCCCTAGATTTCACTGATCGATATTTCCGTCGGTATCAATTTTTTATGGAGGCATCGAATATGGACTTTAAAAGACTGCTCTTTTCTTTGGTATCGTTCCCCAGTTCCCAAAACATGATTCCACCTAATTTTTTGTTGCGGGCATACGTCGTTTTTAGGCGTACGGAAACGGTGTCGTCATAGCTAATAAAAATACTGTCTTTTGCGCTATATAAGTATGGAGCCTTGGCAACTGGATCCCAATACCTTTTATAGTTGGCATTCTTTTCAAATTCATTTCTTATCTGATGATATGCGCTCCACCCGATGTGTGTTCCGGAATTAGGCTGGTACAATCCGTTGTCTTGCGGGGGAACACCTTTCCATGCCCTACCGTAAAAAGCGGCACCAATGACAATTTGTTGGGGATCTACCCCGTTAGCGATGCAAAAATCCACAATTTTTTCCGCCGACCGGGGTTCATAAGTATAGCCTCTCTTTTTCATTTCCTCTTTTCTGCTATTGATATATGCCATGGCGGGAGTATCTTTTATATCCTCTTCCTCTATTCGTCCTAAAGCCGTATGGTGTCCTGTAAATGGTGAAGTAGATCCAATTTGATCATAGGTCATAACATTCATGTAATCCACATATTTCATAACTTCCTTAATCTCCACGTTTTTGTAATACCGTTTCCATCCGGCAGAGGCAAAGGTTAGGGTTTGTTTACGCTTTAAGGTATTCAGCCCCTCCCGTAGTTCCTTCATCAACAATGTGAAATTTTGTTTGTCTTCCGGGCGGGCCCCTGTTCCCGCTGCCGGTATGGCCGGATATTCCCAATCGATATCAAGACCGTCCAATTCGTATTCTTTGTTAAAGTCAACCACGCTTTCAACAAATTTCCGGCGATTTTCAGCAGTATGGGCCATGTCCGAAAAACCGTCTGCACCCCACCCACCGCAGGCAATCATAACTTTTAGATTGGGATGTAGTTTTCTTTGGGCCACTAATTGGCGAAGTTTCTTCCCTGTTTCCTCATTCCTGAATTTCATTTCACCATCAATTACATTGGTGAAAGAAAAAATAATATGTGTTAATTGGTGCAGGGGAATTTTTTCCGGATGGTAATCCCTTTCGGGAACATAATAAGCCATGACCATGATCGATGGTTCTTTTTTCTCCCCATATTCGTTATATGAAAACAAAAATGAAGAAGTCAGAAAAATAATTAGGATCGAAAAGGAGTATAATTTAAATGGTCGCATCGGAAGTAATTTTACTAAGAAAAATAAATATTTGGAGAATATATTTGGAATCTATTAGACGGAAAACATAATATGGAGCATAAACAACGATAATTATCTAGATTCCTTAAGGATTGATTTTGTATGTTCGATTATTTTTTCTGCCTTTTTGGAGCGGACAATGGATATGTTATTTTTTTGTCGATCTGAAAATGCTTATTTTCCGAAATCCATAAAATATGTTGTGGATGTTAAATGGATAGTTAAAAATGTCATCGGAGAAAGAACATTCGATAAAAGATGATTTATGGGCCAAATTTGTAAATGGTGAAAAAACGGCATTTACTTCTATATATAACCAATATGTGGATGCGCTTTTTGCCTATGGTTCAAAATTGTCCTTGGATACCGAGCTTGTAAAAGATTGCATACAAGATATTTTTATAGAACTTTATACGCGTAGAAGGCAGCTTTCAGAACCTAGGGTCATTAAATACTATTTGTTCAAGATGCTTAAGAATGGTATTTTAAAAAAACTAAAAAAAGAAAGAAGGACCAGTAGTATATCTGAACTTAATGATTCATTTTTTTTTGCTGAATACAATGTTGAGAACAAGACCATAGACCTGGAAATAGATGACAACAAGAGAAGACTTATTTCAAAGACCCTAAAATCATTGACCGATAAACAACAGGAAATCTTATACCTAAGATTTACCATGGAGTTTGATTATCGAGAAATATCCGAAATTATTGGAATTGATCATAATTCTGTTCGAAAACAGGTGTACAGGGCCATAAAAAAACTTCGTGAAAGTGATGCTTTTAAAAATAACATCAATATCATCCTGTTTTATTCTTCTATTTATTGAACTCGTTTAAACTTTTTCGATTGGCTAAAAAATTGCCCTTTTGCACCCTGACCTTGTCATTTTTTTCCTTTTGTAGCACGGCTACGCAACTCAAAAATACCTTCGACAGGGCAAAAAAACCTAATTTTCGCCATAACCCAAAAAATTTAAACCGGCCCATTAAAAAAAATAAAAGTCTACTAATCAGTGCTTTATATTGTTTTTGAGAGGTTTTGATGCGTTTTTTTAAAAAAAAGTTAAAAAAAAGTGTCCACAACATTAATTTTTTATTCCCTACTAAGATATAAATGCGCAATTGTATCAAGTGAAAATATATTCAAAGTATCTAGAAGATGAGACTTTTATAAAATGGGTGTTGGGCACAGCTGCCGAGAAAGACATTTCCCATTGGAACACCTACTTAAAAAAACATCCTAAGGAAAGAAATATCATTATGTCCTTAAGGGATGTTATCCTGACCTTGAGGACACAGGATAAAAAGTTGACGGTTGAAGAGAAGCAATACATTTTAGGGACTTTGCTTGATAAAGTGGATGAATCGCATAAACCTAAAGTTATTGGTCTGTGGAGAAAACCACTCAAATATGCAGCGATTTTCATTGTTGCTTTAGGTCTGGGTGCATTTTATTATGTATCTCAAATAGGACAAAACGAACATAAAGTTTTTGAAGGTCTGGTAGAAGTTCCCTTAGGGGAAGTTTCCGAAACCCAGTTGGTCTTGAGCACGGGAGAACAGGTTGTCGTGAATGCTCAAAAATCAGCTATTCAATATACCCGTTCGGGAGAGGTCATTATTAATGAGAAAGATACATTAAATAACGACGAGGTTAAAAAGCCGAAAACAGAGCTTTTAAACAGGTTAGTGGTTCCTTATGGTAAAATAAGCAATATTACATTGTCTGACGGTACGGTGGTATATGTAAACGCAGGTAGTGTATTGCTATTTCCCGAAAAATTTGATCTTGATAAAAATGGTGAACGGATAGTGTATTTGACCGGGGAGGCCTTTTTTGAAGTAGCTTCTAATAAGGAAAACCCTTTTGTGGTAAAAACCAGGGAAGAAAACTTATCGATAAAAGCGGTCGGCACAAAATTTAATGTATCGGCTTATCCTACGGATCGTGATATCATGACCGTATTAACAGAGGGAGAGGTCCATGTTTCTGAAACAAAAAGTGTGTTTAATAAAAGTGTTACAAAAATGGAACCTGGTCAATTGGCCTCATGGAACGAAGAAGGAGAAGGCGTAAAACTGGAAACAGTGAATACGGATGATTATACACTTTGGACACTTGGATTGCTTCGCTTTGAAAGTAAATTGTTCATGAATGTCACCAAAAAGCTGGAGCGCTATTATAACATAGAAATAGATTTTGATTCATCACCTTCCATGCAGGTATATATTAGTGGAAAACTGGATTTAAATGATGAATTGGAGGAAACGCTGCGAAATCTGGCCATGGCCACCAACAATAATGTCGAATTTCAAAAAATAAATGAAAAAAAATATCGTGTCATCAAATAGCAAAACATAACCAAAAAAAACCGTCAGGAGTGTCTTACGGATAATAAATTTAATTAACCAATCTAACATTTATGAGAAAAACCAAACATTATATGGTCGTTTATTCGACCATAGTGACTAAATTATTGGCTATTATGAAGTGTCTTAGCCTTATTTTGTTAGTTTTTGCATGTTATTCTTTTACAAGTTCCTATGCACAGAACACCAAACTAAAATTGGATTTAAAGCAGGCTTCTTTAATCCAGATTATTGAGGAAATAGAACGACAAAGCGATTTTCTTTTTATTTATAATGACGAGGTATTGCCCGAATTGAACAAGGTAGTGGGCGATGTTGTGATGAACAATGTTAAAATAGTCAAAATACTTAATGAAGTCGTTGATAAAGAAAACCTGAAATACGTTATAAAAGGGCGTCAGGTAATTATGCGGAAAAGTACTAGGAGATCCCGAAAAAAAACAACCACTCCTGTTGTCGATGTACAAGAGATGGAAATTAAGGGAACCGTGACCGCAGCCGATGATGGTGCTCCCTTGCCTGGAGCCAATGTAATAAAGGTAGGGACCGACCAGGGAACACAAACGGATTTTGATGGTAACTATACCATTAACGCCGAGAAAGGGGACGTTCTACAATTCTCCTATATTGGATTTAAAGTAACGGAAGTTACCGTGGGTGATTCTGAGATAATCAATGTAACTCTTCAGGAGGATTCAGAGTCGTTGGACGAAGTGGTCGTTGTCGGTTTTGGTACGCAGAAAAAGGAAAGTGTGGTTGGGGCAATGAGTTCTATAAAACCTGCTGAGCTTAAGATACCTTCCAGTAATTTGACCTCCGCCTTGGCAGGAAGGATTTCTGGGGTAATTGGTTACCAAAGAAGTGGAGAGCCCGGAGCTGATAACGCACAATTTTTTATACGGGGAGTAACCACCTTTGCATCCCAGGCAGTACCCTTGATTTTAATTGATGGGGTAGAGTTGACCGCAGATGATTTGGCAAGATTGAATCCAGACGATATTGAGAGTTTTGCGGTACTTAAAGATGCTACGGCTACCGCAGTGTATGGGGCCCGTGGAGCCAACGGGATTATCTATGTGACCACAAAACAAGGGGTTACCGGTAAGGCCAGGGTATCCTTGCGTATAGAAAATTCTTTTAGCCAAAATACTCAGGTGCCGGAATTGACCGATCCCATTACTTATATGCGTTTGGCCAATGAAGCTGTTATCACTAGGACGCCCAATAGAAGGGTACCGTTCAGTGAGGAGCAGATATTGAGTACCCAAAGGGGCATTAATTCTAATGTTTTTCCGGTAACCGACTGGCAGAACGAACTCATTAAAAAAACCGCCGTCAACCAAAGAATGAACATGAACGTTACCGGTGGGGGCGAGGTGGCCCAGTATTATATCGCAGCCTCCTTTAATAAAGACAATGGGATACTTAGGGAGGACTCCCGCAATAATGTGGACAATAACATTAATTTGAAACGCTACCTCTTGCGGTCCAACATTACCATAAACCTGTCAGAAACCACCAAGGCCATTGTACGTTTGCACGGCACTTTGGACGAGTTTAGGGGGCCTTCCATTTCCGGTACCAATGTGTTCGGTAGAACACTGCGTACTAGTCCAGTGCGTTTCCCCGCAGTTTACGATCCGGATGAGGCTAGTGTTAATTCGCCCAATATATTGTTCGGTAACCAACGAACTACCACTGGCGATCTGTTTTTAAACCCTTATGCCGAATTGGTGAGCGGGACCTCGGAAACTAGCCGGTCCCTCAATCTGATTCAATTTGAACTGAAACAGGACTTGAGCTCCATAACACCAGGCCTTAAGGCACGTTTTCTTGGGAACAACAACCGTACCTCTTTTTATCGTTTAGTACGAATATCCACCCCCTTCTTTTATAATGCCGAATTGTTCAATTTCGATCGGTTAAACAATACCTATATTCTTTCTGACCTGAATTCCGATGGTAGTAGGGCCTTGAGGTTTGATCGAGATCAATCGGAAACTACCGTGAACAACGTATTGTATGGAGAATTGGCCTTCAATTACGATCGCACTTTTAACGAAAAGCATACCATCAGTGGCTTGTTGGTAGGTATTGCCCGTGAACTGAACGACGGTAATGCAGATGATGTCGAATCTGCCTTGCCCAGCAGGAACCTAGGATTTTCCGGTAGGTTTACCTATGATTATGACAGCAGGTATTTTGTGGAGTTTAACTTTGGGTATAATGGATCGGAGCGTTTTGCCAGCAGGGAACGTTTCGGCTTCTTCCCCTCAGTAGGTGCCGGTTGGTTGGTGTCCGATGAGCCCTTTTTCGAAAAAGCCCCAGACTTTATCTCCCGCTTAAAGTTCAGAGCTTCTTATGGTCTGGTGGGTAATGATGCCATTGGTAATAGGGACGACCGCTTTTTTTACCGTTCCAGGGTAAACCTCAATGACCCAAGCAGGGGCTATGTTTTTGGAGGAGGCACTATTCCAGGAGTATCCATTAGCCGCTATGGCAACGAGTTGATTACCTGGGAAGTAGGTAAAAAATTCAATGCGGGTATGGAACTCAACCTGTTCAATGATGCCGTACAAATCAGGGCCGATTATTTTTCTGAAGTCCGGGAAGATATCTTACAGACCCGTGTGACCCCTACCAGTCTGGGTCTTCAGGCGGCGAACCGAGCCAATGTGGGTACTGCCTTTTCACGAGGGGTCGACGCCTCGGTTGAGTTGAACAAATCCTTTAGCAACGATCTTTGGGTAACCGGTAGGGCCAATTTCACCTACTCCAAGGCCAATATACGTTTTGTGGAAGAGCCTGATTTTGCCCAGGTCGGGGCACCTCACAGATCCGCCATCGGAGCCGTGATCGGACAACGCTTCGGTTATATAGCCGAGCGGTTGTTCATCGATGAGGCAGATATTGCCAGTTCGCCCATTCAGAATTTCGGAATTAATGCAGAACCTTTGCCAGGGGATATCAAGTACAGGGATGTAGATGGCGATGGTGAAATAACCAACTTGGACCAAGTACCGTTGGGGAACCCGATAGTGCCTCAGATTACATATGGTTTCGGGCTATCGGCCGGATACAAAAACTTCGATATTTCCGCCTTTTTCCAGGGTAATGCCAAGGTATCCCTCTTTATAGATCCGGTCCAAACCGCCCCCTTTGTTACCAGAGTTGAGGATTTTACCAGTTCCTTCAGCTTTTTGGGAGGAGGTAACACCTTGTCCACCGAATCTACTATTTTAAAGGCTTATGCCGATGACCACTGGTCCTTGGACAACAGAAACCCCTATGCCCTGTACCCTAGGTTGTCGAATAGAGTCGAGCCCAACAACGTACAACGTAGTAGTTGGTGGTTGCGCGATGCTTCCTTTTTACGCCTAAAACAGGTAGAGGTGGGTTATACCTTTAGGGAGCTTTCTGAAAAACTAGGTATGGGTACTGTACGCTTATATGCCACCGGTACTAATTTGTTCTTATTGTCCCGCTTTAAATTATGGGATCCCGAGGTGGGTAGTAACGATCCCGATCAGGAAAACGGGGGGAACGGCTTTGGATATCCTTTACAGCGAGTCATTAACCTAGGTTTGCAATTAAATTTTTAAAAAAAGATTGAAATGAAAAAAACATTCAAAATTATTGCGTTATCCGTTATAGCATCACTACCGACATTGTCCTGTAGCGACTTCTTGGATATCGTGCCAGATAATGTGCCTACCGTGGAAATCGGTTTCGAGAACCGGTCAACGGCCCGAAACTTTCTGGCCACGGCCTATAGCTATTTACCATTTGTAGCATCTTCCGGTGCTAATCCAGCTGTTTTTGGAGGTGATGAACTATGGTTGAACCCTGGCGTATTACAAGATCTTTCCGGAACATTTCCCGGTATTGACATTGCGCTCGGTCAACAGTCCGTAAGCAATACCCGATTAAGCCTTATAGATGGCCCTTTTAGTCTGTTTGTTGGCCTTAGGGATTGCAATCTGTTCATCGACAATATCAACAAAACCTTCGATGTCACTGAGGCTGAAAAAAGGCGTTGGGCCGCCGAGGTCAAAACCCTTAAAGCCTATTATCACTTTTTACTGTTCAGGATGTACGGCCCTATGCCCATCATTCGGGAAAACCTTCCGGTAGGGGTGGATTCCGATCAAATTGCCATTGAGCGGGAACCCGTGGACGATATGGTGGAATACATCGTAGATTTGATCGATGAGGCCTTACCAGAGCTAAGAGAGTCCAATTCGGGCCTTGAAGAAGAAAGGGGCAGGATTACAAAACCCATTGCCGCTGCCATAAAGGCCAAGATTTTAGTAACCGCTGCCAGTCCGCTATTCAATGGTAATATCGATTATGCTGGTTTTGTGGACAGTCAGGGCAGGGAGTTTATCAATTCTACTTTCGACGCTGCCAAGTGGGATCGGGCTGCCGAAGCATGTAAAGAAGCTGTTGCAATGGCCGAAGCCGATAATAACCTTTTGTATGTATACCCTACTAGTATAGTTAATCAGAAAAACATTTCTGACTTTACCGTACAGGAATTGTCCATAAGAGGGGCACTTACAGAACCCTTTGATAATTTTGAAATGATTTGGCCGGCCACAGGGCGTAACTTCGGTTCTTTTGAGCAAAGCTCGGCCATGGCCAAAATGGAAGATTTAACCGGTAATATCACAGCCTTTGCTTTTGGCGCGATTCAATCATACAAATCCCCAACCTTGCGTATTGCCGAAATGTTCTATTCCGAAAACGGAGTACCGATCGATGAGGACGTAAATTACGATTATGCCGATCGTTTTAGCTTGCAAACTTCCGGATTGGAATCTGCACGCGTAATCAGATTCGGTTCCCAAACCGCTAAACTGCATTTTAACAGGGAGCCCCGTTTTTATGCATCATTGGGTTTCGATAACAGTATATGGTACGGTCACAGTATTTTCAGTGACGATGAGGGCTTAAATTTCGTAAGCGAACTAAAAGGAGGGCAAACCGGAGGTATACAGTTGAGTAGCATAAACTATTCCGCTACCGGCTATTTAGCCAAAAAACTGGTGCATTTTGAAAGCCGGGGCATCTCCAGTGAGGGAAGTCCTAGGTTCCAGGCCACTAGCTACCCTTGGCCCCTCATGCGTTTGGCAGACTTATATTTGCTAACGGCGGAAGCCCTAAACGAGTCTAAAGCAGCTCCGGATGGTGAGATATATGATTTGGTTGATAGAGTAAGGCAAAGAGCCGGTCTTGATGGAGTGGTCAGTTCATGGGCATCCCATTCCTCCAATCCTTCCAAACCTTTGGAAAAAGATGGTATGCGTGATATCATCCACCAGGAGCGTATGATCGAGCTGGTATTCGAAGGACATCGTTTTTGGGATTTAAGGCGTTGGAAAAGGGCCGAGGAATTCATGAATGGTAAATTTATCAGGGGATGGAATATTACCTCTGGAACCGATGAAGGTTTTTATACGGTACAAAATTTGTTCCCACAAACCTTCTCCGAACGCGATTACCTATGGCCTATAGGCTTGAACAATATTTTGAACAATCCCAATTTGGTGCAAAACCCAAAGTGGTAATTAAAAGGATAAATTAAAACACCATAACTATGAAGAAAATTCTATCAAGAGCATTAAGTATGCTCATGGTTTGTGCTTTAGTGTTGCTGTTTTCTTGTGAAGAAGAGGCAAAAGGATCATTAACATCGGATGGGGTTGCCCCAGATGCCGTATCGGATGTTCAGATAACCCCAATAGCAGGAGGAGCACGGGTTTCATACAAATTACCTGCCCAGGATGATGTATTGTTCGTAAGGGCGGATTATGTTCTCCCTAGCGGGGAAACTACTTCGTTGAACGCCTCTCTTTATGTCAATGAGATCGATATATTGGGTTTTATTGATACCGAGAAGGAAGTGACCGCATCGCTTACAGTAGTAGATCAAGGTGGAAATGAGTCCAGCCCTGTCCAAGTCAGTTTTATGCCCTTGGAACCCCCGGTGACGGGAGTGGCCCAGAACTTGGAGATATTGCCCGATTTTGGAGGGATTCGCCTCAAAATATCAAATCCTACCGAAGCGCGACTCACCTTTACCACCTATACCTTTGACGAAAACAATGAACCGTTGTTGCTCGGCTCCAATGTGTTGATCGACGAAGTACCACTGGATCCCATATTTTTTAGGGGTTTTGATCCCGAGCCACGTGATTTTGAGGTAAGGGTAACCGATCGTTGGAATAACGAACAGGTGGTTCAGAATACGGTAACCCCCATTGAGGAGGTGTTGATACCTAAGGAAGGATTCTCACACTTTCCCCTGCCCCACGATGCACCCCTTAGGGGTGGTGGGACCCATCCACTGAGTAATATGTTCGATGATAATTTGGGAACTTTTGGTTGGACACTGGATCAAGTGGCCAATACGGTAGGTTTTGATCCCAACCCACTGCCCGAATACACCAATCCCTTCAACCCGGGCAATGTAACCGCACACTTAATGACCTTTGATATGGGAGAATCGGCCATATTGAGTAGGTTCGTTTACCATAACCTGCGCCCCTGGCATGGATATAGCTCGGTTACCTGGAGGTTGATCGATATTTGGGTTACCAATGAGGAGCCCAATGCCGAGGGTACCCTGGAAGGTTGGACCAAAGTGGTGGAGGATCACGAGTTTCTGGAACCCGATGATCATGTTCCGGCCGTTGATAACCCCAGAATTCACGAAGAAGGCTTAGAAGTATTGTTGCCTCCTGTACAAGCGCGGTACATCAGGATAGCCTTAAAAAGGAATTATCTTGCTATTTTAACCTCGTTGGCTACGGAAATAGAGGTTTATGGAACCATTGTAGAATAATTTAAAAGAAAGATATGATACCTAAATATGTATATAGATCGTTTGCGGCCTTACTTCTCTTGGTCGGGTTGATCGCTGTTTCGTGTAGTGATGAGAGTATAGATACGTTTGACCGGTTTTTGAACGTCGAGGATGTGTCTGTTGTGGGCAAGATCAACGGAATAACAGGTAGTGTGGCCGGAAACCGCAGGGTGGAATTCAAAGTGGCCATATCGGCCGATCCACGGATTACAAAAGGTCAGGTGACCTGGGTAGATAACAGTGGGGAAGAGAAAGTCCATGAATATGACATACAGCGTAACAAAGATGGTTTAGATACCCTCTTGGTGGCCGTGCCCGATGTTGACGAAGGCTTTAGGAGATTCCGGTTCATTATGATCGACGGTGCGGGTAGACAGTCATCCGCCGTGCAATTCGGAAGAGAAGTTTATGGCCCGGGATACGAAAGCAACCTTGTCGCCAGAAGGCCCGAAACTATCGAAGCCTTTGAAATTGCTACTGGCGATTCGCTTGCCATTAGATGGAGTACCTTGCCCACGGTATTGGAAACCGTAATGAGGTATACCGACCTGGATGGTATTGAGCAACAAATCACTTTTGATAAGTTGGATAAAGAAACCAATCTAGAGAATTATGACATAACCAAACCTTACACGTTGGTTTCTCAATTTTTGCCGGAACCCGATGCTTTGGACACCTTTACCAGTCCGGTTTTAGAAGGGTTTTTCCCGACGCCCATAGTGGTGTTGGATAAAAGCCTTTGGAGCAAGGTGGACCTACCCAACGATCTCCCACTGGTGGCAGGTAGTCCCGGTAACACTGTTGACAAGCTTTGGGACGGCGATCGAAATTCAAGATTGATCGTTGAAGGAAATCCTGCGGATAACCCACCAGAAGGCTTTTCGTTTCCCCCGTACCATTTTACATTCGATATAGGTGCTGTAACCCAAGTAACGAAACTGGATGGTGTTGGTTTTCTACCTTTCGATAGGATTACCCCAGGGCAGTATCAAATATGGGCCATTGACGATCTAACGGATGCCGAGACCACTATTGACCTGCAAGATTTAAGTATGCTTACCGACGAGGAAAAGGCCGATCCGGACGCCGTGGCTGCCCAGTTGGCGCAAAATTTAGCCGATTGGCAAGAGGAATCCACTGAAAAAGGATGGACCTTGATCGTAAATGATAATTCGACCAATAGAAGGGACTGGTCCGAGGTAATCGTGGACAGTGGAAAATACCGTTATTTCAGGTGGGTTACCATAAGGGCCCACGATCCTATTGCCAATGGTGCTACGGCTTGGAATGAGATTACACTCCATGGATTTAGGCCACAATAATAAAGAAGTAGTCAATATTTTAATAGTATAGTTTTTAATTAATGAAAAGACCGTCTAAGTATTTTTTAGACGGTCTTTTGTTATGGATAGAAAGGCTTGATTTTATGGGGTTATGCTCAAATTTGATTGAAACCATACACATTATTTATAATGATTTGGCTTTTCTCTTTTTATGGAAATTATGTGCTCGGATAAAAAAATAAATGTAAAAAAAACAATAATTCCATGTTAATTAATCTAAATATTTTAATTTGGCAGCTTTACGCTTTAAGAAAATCAAAATATTATGAGTACAAGCTTTGAATTTTGGGACTATTTTATTTTTGCCGCATACGGTGTATTGATTTTAGGTGTAGGCCTATGGGTGTCCAGGGATAAGGAAGGGCATCAAAAAAATGCGGAAGATTATTTTTTGGCAAGTAAATCCCTGCCATGGTGGGCAATAGGTGCTTCATTGATCGCTGCCAATATATCTGCAGAGCAATTTATAGGAATGTCGGGTTCCGGTTTCGCCGTGGGACTTGCCATTGCTTCGTATGAATGGATGGCCGCACTTACATTGATCATCGTTGGAAAATATTTTCTTCCCATTTTTATTGAAAAAGGACTGTATACAATTCCTGAATTTGTAGAAAAAAGATATTCCACTAATCTTAAGACCATTTTGGCCGTTTTCTGGATAGCCCTTTATGTGTTCGTTAATTTAGCATCCGTACTTTATTTAGGCTCCCTGGCTTTGGAGACCATTATGGGAATCCCAATGATATATGGTGTTGTTGGATTGGCGTTGTTCGCAGCTGCCTATTCATTGTATGGAGGGCTCTCGGCCGTAGCGTGGACAGATGTAATCCAGGTTGTTTTTCTGGTCTTGGGAGGTCTGGTCACAACGTATTTGGCCTTGAATGCCGTATCTGGAGATCAGGGGATTATAGCAGGATTGACTACGGTGTATGAAGCGGTTCCGGAAAAATTTGCGATGATTTTAGATAAATCCAATCCAGAATACAAGAACTTGCCCGGCTTAGGGGTATTGGTGGGTGGCCTGTGGGTCGCCAATTTATATTATTGGGGATTCAATCAATACATTATCCAAAGAACACTGGCGGCCAAATCGTTAAGGGAATCCCAGAAAGGTATTTTGTTGGCAGCCGTTCTAAAATTAATAATTCCTGTAATTGTAGTTGTTCCGGGGATTGCGGCCTATGTTATGGTCAATGACCCTGAAATTTTAGCAAGTTTTGGAGATGCCGGGCTTCAGAACCTACCCTCTACTGAACAAGCAGACAGGGCTTATCCATGGCTATTGCAATTTTTGCCCACGGGACTTAAAGGAGTGGCCTTCGCTGCCTTGGCGGCTGCCATAATATCATCACTTGCATCAATGCTGAACTCTACGTCCACGATTTTCACCATGGATATCTATAAACAATATATCAATAAAAACGCAAGCGATAAAAAAACGGTGAATGTAGGAAGGACCTCTGCTGCGATCGCCCTCATAATTGCCTGTATAATGGCCCCTTTATTGGGTGGGATCGATCAGGCATTCCAATTTATCCAGGAATATACAGGAATCGTAAGTCCGGGAATTTTGGCTATATTTTTACTGGGATTGTTCTGGAAGAAGTCTACGAATAAGGCTGCTATTATTGGAGCCTTAACATCTATTCCTATTGCCATGTATTTTAAAATTGCTCCAAAGGGATGGTCTTCCAACGGATTTTTTGTCGATGTTCCCTTTTTAGATCAAATGGGTTACACAACATTACTGACCATGTTGGTCATTATTGTGTTCAGTTTGATCCAGAATAAGGGCAAAGAAGATGAAAAGGGTATTGTATTGAGCAAAGATTTATTTAAGACAAGCCCTATATTTAACATCGGTGCTTTTGCGGTAATGATTATATTGGTCGCTTTGTATGCCCTCTTTTGGAAATAACGGTGTGGGATTTATAGATTGCTTTTGATTTGTTATTTTAGGAAATCGTATCCTGGGAGAATCGTAATTTTATAAAAAGAACTTTTTTACAGATGGGTTTTTCCGATTCTATTTGAATTGTTTTTGGGTTGCATTTTTCTTTATTCTAAATTATAGGATGTTTTTAAATAGCGGATTACCTGTTGCATTTCGTCATCGGAAAGTGGTCTTTCAAAAATAAGGAAGCGTGCAATTTCCCCATCAAATGATTCCTTGCCCGGATGGTTGATGGCATCCCTTTCCTGACCTATGCTCATTTTAGAGGCATTGGATTGGGGGTTGACCATAATGTTCCCTTTTGCCACGGGAGTATCATTATTTACAAAAAGTTCCATGGTAACTTCACCGGTACCCGGTTCCATCCGGCCCATGACCAGATAATATTTCCCTTCCTCAAGGGGTTCGGGAGCATCCACCAAAGGATTATGCGTATTCCATCTTCCCGGTCCCAGGGCGTTCCGTACTCCTAACCAAGGACGGTTGTCATCGGTAAATCCGCCCCAAAACCCTTCGTAATGGCCTTTTTTCTCTACATTGCTATTCCGAAGATTGCCAAAAAAGGAATTCACACCGGGCAAATCGGGCACTTGCTGATATACGCTCATCACAGAAAACCAGGTATGTCCGCTGCCATTAATCAAATGGTCAAAGGCATCTTCATGGTCATTGAGCAATTCCTGTCTGTGAAAAACGATGGCATTATGTCCATTGAGTTTAGGAATATTAAGCTTGAGTCTCGGTCTCCCAGAGCCGGCCACTTCCCTGCCTTCGTCTCGTTTAACAAAATCTTTGATGGCATTATCGACCTGATTGCGCCAAGTGTGTACCTTGTTACCTTCTTCTATTTCCACATCATAATCGGCGTTCAAATCCAAAAGAAGGCCATCAATGGCAGGCATTTTGACTAAAACGCCATTGGCTGCCCAACGAATCCCTCCTTCAACCAGTTTCTGAAAATGGGCATTGGCATAGATTTCCTCCGTATGCCCCAGAGATGTAAAAAACGAACGTCCTCCATCATAGTGTTGGTACCAGGTAAAGGGATGGTCTCCTCCCATTTTTCGTTCTCCTTCATAAGAGGTTTCATCCAATGAAATCAGTACATTGACATTTTTACGTGGGTTATGGGAAAACCTATGGTATTCATCGGTTACATACCATTCCTCTTCCAGATGTTGGGTACTTATATGGGATTGGTCCTCGACGACCAATCGGGCTTTTTGCACTTTGGGATGGTCTACAAGACGGGTACCTATAAGACCCTCATACCATTGCTGAAAGCCATCCCCTTCTTGCCAGATGGCCCCTGCACAGTGAATCCCCACAAAGCCACCTCCGTTGCGGATGTAGTGCTGTAGGGCTCGTTGTTGTTGCTCTGAAAATATGCGCCCATCGGTTCCACAGTTGTTGTTAAAGACCACAACATCGAATGCCTCTAGGGTTTTTGGTCTTAGCATGGCGGTATCTGCGGTCGATACTACATACCATTTGTTTTGCCTACCCAAGTTCTCTATCATGGCAAGGGCTTCGTCTTTGGAGTCGTGTTCAAATCCATTATCAGCCTGAAAGTTGAGTACCCGTATGGATTGGGCAAGAACCATTTTCGGCAGGATGATGGCAATTATTAATACTATTTTTAAGTACTTCATCGATTCTTATGTGTTTATTTTTCTACTTCTGCATAACGATAGGTAGGCGTGGGTCTTCCCGGGCTCAGGTGTTTCAGTTCAATGGTATCAAATAAAATATGGTGGTCGGCATAGGCATCCACAATATCGTCCACGATTTCCTTTAACAACCTGGGAGGGGCTTCTGCCCTGATGTTCACTACCAATCGGGCCGATGCCTCGCTAAAGGGTGTTCCCTGAACGCTTATTTCCCGGTCGGTACCGGTCAGGTTGGCATTGAGGTGCGATGGACCACCTTTAAGGAAGGTCTTTAGATGGCCTATGGCGATTTTTTCATGTTGAAATACCTGTTGGAGCAATTGCAGGAATTTTAGGTTGAACTCGGCCCAGGGAATCAACAACCTTTTGGAATGGGACACCATAAACGTGGCATTGTACCACCCCATGAGGGCTTCCCCTTCTGCATACAGGTCATAATCAACTTCGGCCAAACGAATCCCGACCTTAGGGTCTTCGTTCAAGGCTGTTATCCATTCGTTAATGCCCTCTTCTTTAAAAGCGGACAGATAATGAACAGGGTAATCGGGGAACCTTTTTTGCAATAGTTCCTTTATTTCGATTTGAAGTGCATCGTCCATCAAGTCGGTCTTGTTGATGACCAAATGGTCGGCTTCTTGGAGTTGTTTGAGATAAATATATCCGGAACCCTCGTCCGTTTTGCCATCTGTATTTAGATATTCTTTTAAGCGAAACGGGTCGACCAAAACGGACAAAGGCACCAATTCAAAATATTGCTTGTGGTAGGATTTGATGGGTTGCATTAATGTAGCGGACAGGTCGGTACAACTGCCCACGGGCTCTGCGACAATACTATCGCATTGGGCGGTATCCCTCAAATAAAGGGCCGCTTCCATAAGTCCATCGAAATTGCAGCAAAAACAACTTCCTGCAATTTCCTGTACTTCGGTATCATCGGTAGAGAGAATATGGGTATCCACTAACCCTTTGGCCTGGTCATTGGTAATGAGCCCCACCTTTTCCCCCCGGGATTGCAACAACTTTGCGGTTGCTCCCAATAAGGTGGTCTTACCGGCCCCTAAAAAGCCACCGACGAATATTAGCTTGGTTTTTTGCATATATGAGTTTAATCATTTACTCCTTTACCCATTTTAATTTGGCCATCCGTATCCCATCCAGACCGGGATTCAGGGCGGCTATATAGTATTGACCTTCATAGAGAATGATTTCCGGTGCGGTTATTGGTAACGTACCTATCATAAAATCATCATGACCAACTCCAAAGTCCAAAGGGTTTTTGGAAGCGTACTGGGTATTGAGGCCATCCTCGCCGTAACGTTGGTTCCTGAACAGGTAATAGTAGCCATCTTTTTTCAAGACGAAGGGGCATTCTGCATCGCCCCCATACCAGGTAGATTTATCGCCTGCCCATCCCCCGGAGGATACATTCATAGGTTCGCTCCAGTGGACAAAATCGGCCGAAGTACGGCAAAAGATGATACTTCTGTATTTCTTACGTGCTTTTTGCCCGTTCTCTACAATGGTTGAATCAGGGTCGGTATGCGCCATATAATAGAGGTAATACAAATCGTTTTCTTTGTACACCATGGCATCTCGGGCATTGTTATAGGGGCTTGTGAACAGATTGGGCTGGCCATTTTTATTGAGTACCCTGGTAAATTTTTTCCCGTCCTTGCTTGAGGCATAACATATTCTGTTCCAATCACCGTAAGCCATATGGTAAAGGCCATTTTCCTTAAAAACGTAAGGGGCTTGCATACCCCCCGAAGCTTCTCCGAGTGTGGTATCGCCTTCCATGGTGATGCCCATTGGCTTCCAATCTTTTGAAATCAGGCTCTTGCCCTCCCAACCGTGGAAAACCCGGGTGTTTTCGCCTGCCTTGGTCTTTCGGATGCATGACCAAAGTTGCCAGGTACCATCTGTGGCCTGCCAAATACCAAAGTCCACGGGTTGTTGTTCATCAGTGGTATAGGCTCCAAGGTCAGGATTTCCGGCTATTTGCCACCATTCCCCATCAATGACCGGTCTTAGTTTTTGAACGATTTCCTTTTTTTGCTGATTCCCGTTTTTTTCACAGGAAACCAATAGCCCTAAACCGACTACAAAGGCTAAGAGTAATATGCCGTTGTTTCTCATACGATTAATTTTACCCATTAAAAATTGAGGGTGTATGCAATTGCTCTGCCCTCATATATGCTTCTAATTTAAAAAGCCTCTATGCTTTTATCATCTTTCCGGAGACCGAAATTTTTTCCACATCGATTGTACCGAATTTGGTATCCACAAAGGGTTCGCCCCCCTTGAGGCCCACATTGCCAAAACCAGTTTTAGTAGATATGAAAGACGTAAAATCATCTCCTATCTTCGAATCAATATACAGGGTCTTATCTACTGCATCGTATCGAACACCTGTTAAGCCTTGAAGCAATGCATAACTTGACATTGCCCTGGCATACCAGTGCCCACATTCGTATTCATCGAAGGGGTTACGGATGGTACCGTCATACCGTCTCCTGCATGTTCGAACGATGTCAAGACCTTCTTCTACTTTTCCTTTCATCATCAGGTGGGAAGCTACCTGATATTCAATTCCCGTCCATACCTCGTTGCTATAAACAAAGGGTAGGGATAGCTTGCCTCCCTTGGGCCAGGTACACAATAAAAGCCCCCCTTCTTTTCCCACGGCATAGGTAGGTCGTTGGGGATTGGGATGGTCTATCAAATCTTCTTTTAGGTTATATTTATGGATAGACTTCAAGTGACTGGTTACCATGTTGTTATCTACAGGTTCGCCCAATCCCGCACAGGAGGCAATCCACATGCCCAAGATGCCATCGGAAAGGCAACCTTTCCCGTATTGGTATTTGGGACCTTCTTTTTGCAACAGTTCTTTTGCTTCTTCTGAATAATTGGATGTCCAGGAACCTTTGGAAAGCTCTACAGGGTCTTTGGCTTCAAGGCCTGTCCATTGGATATTCTGTATGAAGTACTCCCCATCGAAGAGCTTTTCCTCCATATGTTTTTTACCACTTTTAAGCAATTTGCCATAGCGTTTGTAGGGCTGTTTTGCCGCCTTGGCCATGGCTGTGATGGCGGTCAGTGCCCCTAAGTAAAAGCTGGTACACATTCCATCAGCTCCCCAGAACTCAATGTCGTAGGTGTTGTGATGCGGCTCTTCCAAAATACCCTTTCCCTTAGGGTCCCAAGTTTTTATACAGTAATCCAAACTCTGTTTTACCTTGGGATATAACTTTTTCATCCAATCGGTATCCCCGGAAATGCGCCAGTCTCTATACACCTTCATGATACCTCCCAACTGGCCGTCGGATGCCGCATGGAACCCATGGTCCACAGTGCGAATGGGCAAAGAGGTACGGAAAGTCTGGTGTCCCTTGTTGTTCTGGCTAATATTGAATTCGGTATCTCTAAGCGAACGTTCCAGGTTCGGGAACAGGTGCGGCAAAGCCTGGGCATAGTTCCATACGTGGGTACAGGTACCATGACAGCAACCGGAATCGTCATTACAGCCCTCCCATGCCCAGAACTTACCATCTGTTTGGCGTAACACGGTAGGCGACTTTAGAATGCCTAAGTTGGCGGAAACCGCTTCCAATACCTCAGGCGGCAAAGTAGAACCATAAAACGAATCTGTGAATGCCTTGCTCTTTTTATCCAGCGCATCATGGTTTTTTCGCCAATAATCCGCTGTCTCAAATACAGAATCGAATTTACCCGCATACCACGGACGATAGGTATCCGATTCGGAACAGGAGGAATTGGGTTGGCAGTCGCCATCGTTTCCTAAACGGGTGGTGGTATTTGGTACGTACCATGCGAACAATAGTTTGATGGTTTTTTCCTGTCCCGGTTCCAAATTGAAGGGTACATAAATGGATGCTCCCGGCGAACCTTCTTTTAAAGGCGGTTCTGATGTGATATCTCCATTGGTTATCTTTTCCCAGGCAATGGACAGTGAATCGAACCATCCGCCACGGAACCAGCTATGGTCTACGGTAACGTCTTCATCTGGGACAAAAGCTGCAAAAGCACCTTCATCTGAAGGGGATTCCGGTGTACCTTGTTGTTCCAATACAAATCCGTTTTTAATGGATGATATCTTATTCCCTTTTTTATTCCTTATGGACATGAAGTTCTTTGCGTTCCATGAGAACACACCCTGGACGTTCTCGCCCGAGGTATTTCTGAAGGTATATTCAAAAGCGCCAACGGGAAGGCTGGAACTGTCCTCATCCGAAGGGACAAAGGGACTCCAACCTTTCAACTGTACGGAAACGGGCATATCTGCATCTTCCATGTCAACGGTACCATAGGGAAACCGCGTATTGAAGGTGGCCTTTTCAAAGCGGGGTAAGCCATGGCTCCTTCTTGCACCTCCACGGGCGGAGGCCTCATCATAATGGCCGCCTTGTCCATATTTCTTCCAGTCGGGTACAAGTCCTTCTAAAACCTTGGTACCATTCTTTTGTCCTTTTATATGTACGGCCGCAAAAGTACAGGGTTCATTGGTTGTATCTGAAACGTTGCGCACGGACACATGGGATATGGCCCCTGTGCCCTCCATACAGAACATGCCGGCTCCTATACCTCCAATTGGGAAAGCGACTCTGTTGTTATTATCTCCGGAATACGGCGCATTAAACGCTCTTGCATTTTCCGAACGTGCATCTTTTCCATTGAAATTACTTTTATTGGCGGTTTCTTTAGTTTCTTCGCTCGCCTTTATATTATATGGTACGGCCATCAACGCCCCTAAAGCGGCAGAATTTGCTAAAAATTTTCTACGACTATTTGTCTTTGGTTCATTCTTTTCTTTCATGATGCTTATGTTTTCATTATTTTTCTTCAAACTGTATCAAAGGCTATTGCGACCACTCCGTAGGTTCCCTGTCCCAACGATGTTTTTTGAGTTCTTCCACTAAATTAGCATCCAGCGGTTCTTTTCCACTTGTAGCGGTATTAGCTTCTACGTGGTGTAATTTTCGCATACCGGGGATAATGGTACTCACGGCAGGTTCCTCCAAAATAAACCGCAAGGCCATTTCGGGCATGGTCATACCTTTTGGTACCAATGGCTTTAATGCATCGGCATGCTCTACACTGGAATGTAGGTTTTCGGGAACAAAATAGGTATTGCGCCAATCGCCTTCGGGCCAAGTAGTCTCTTTGGTCAACAAGCCCGTTAGTGTCCCTTCATCAAAAGGAACCCTTGCGATTACCGCCACATTATGTTCCTTACAGGCAGGAAACAATTCATCTTGTGGATTTTGGTCGAAAATATTATAGATAACCTGTACCGAGTCTATCAACCCACTTTTTACGGCCTGTACGCCATTCCATGGTTCCCATCTGTTCATACTGATGCCAATGGCATGGAAAAGGCCCTGGGATTTCAGGTCGGCCATCTTTTTCAAGACATTTTCATCTTGTAACCAAGAGTCTTCCCAGGTATGGAATTGCATCAAATCAAAAGAATCCAATCCGGCATTCTTTAGGCTTTTATTTACGTATTCCTCTATATGGTCCGGGGGAAAACAGTCCTTAGAAACATATTCCCTTTTACTGGGCCATTGAAAGTTCTTTGGGGGCATTTTTGTGGCCGTGTATAATTTTTTTCCCGGATTGGCCCTTACAATTTCCCCTAAAAGTTCTTCACTGTGCCCTTCTCCATAGCCCCATGCCGTATCAAAGAAATTGCAGCCCAAATCAATGGCTTTTTGAAGGGATTTCAAAGATTGTTGGTCGTCGGACTCTGTCCAGCCGCCCATGCCCCACATGCCATAGCCTATCTCGCTAATATCCCAGCCTGTTTTTCCGAATTTTCTGTATTTCATTTCTTTTAGTATTTAACTTTTATGAGTACTATTATTTGAGTATTGTATCCTTATGTGTTGCGTTATTAAAAATTGTTTTCCTATTCATATGTAGATACGGATAGGAGAACATTGGTTCTATTTTAATGATTAAGCTGGGGATATTTATATATTAATAATTGATTCCAGTGAATCCCCTGCTTTCAATATTTGATCCAATTTCCAAAAATATTGCCCATTTGCTCCCTGTGCCCCTTGGGCATTTACTACGTTTCCGTTAATCTTAAAAGACACTGATTTTGGCATTGCACCTTCTGGTAATTGCAGGTCTAACCGACTAAGGTTTAGCTGTCCATATTCTAGTTTCAGTATATTTTCCTGTATTCCCTTTTGTCTTTTTTGTGTGAAATGTCCCCAACCTTCCGCTACGGTAAAGGGGGCCTTGAAATCTTCCGGGTGCAACTTTGGGGCAAAGGACAAATGTCCCTTGGGTCCGTGATAATCAAAACCGCATACGGCCAATAATACTCCATAGCTTGCCATAGATCGACTGTAGTGGTCGCTACATTCAATTTCATTGTACGGATTTCGTTTTACGGGGTTGTGACGATCGTGTACCACCTTTGCCGTTGCCAATCCTTTTTCCAGCATTCCCTCATAAATCATGTGGGTGGCCAATTGGTATTCCTGACCTGGCCATACTTCGTCAAAATAACCTCCAGGACCTTCCCATAATGGGGAATCACTGGGTCTTTCGGCCATGCCTGGTACTGCATAAGTATCCCCATCACTTTTGGGCCATGTAGTCATAATAGTACCTGCCTCCCCTTCGGTGGCGTAGATACGTACTCCTTTGATTACCTTATGTTTGGCCTGGTACGCAAAGGCATCTGGGGCAAAATTGTATTTCCAGATGGACTCCAATGCTTTTTTGGTCTCTTGTTCGGGTACGATCCGATCTTTGATGCCTATTTGGTGGGCAAAGCTTTGCCCCAATACTTGATCGATATGACATCCGTCGTTTGAACTGATTACATTGGCATATTTCTCACGATCGTGTATATGGATAAAATATTCCCCATTGAACAGTTTATCGACAATGTTATTGTTTCCTTTTTTTAACAAAGCATCACATTCATTAGCGAAATCGATGTCCCCAAATTCAAGGGCCATTTCCTTTCCGGCAGCCAAAGCGCCAATGTACAATGAACTGATCCAGCCCATTGGGCCGTACCATGAGGCATCCAGGGTATTCTTTTGCTGCCCTTCTAAAAGACCGTCTTTATCTTTATCCTCATTGATGATGAACTGTACCGTCTTTTTTATTTTTTGATAATTGGCCTTTAAGAATCTATTATCAGGTGAAGTTTTGTGCTCTCGATACATGCGCATAATAGTACCACAGTGCCCATCATGTGCCACTTCTGCCCCATGACCACCAGCTGTCTCGTCCCGGTGCCCCATACCCCCATCTTTATGGAGACTGTGCCCCAGATCGGTCACTTCACGTAAGGTTCGTTCAAATTCGGGAAAAATCCTGGCTGCTCCTTGGGCATACTGCCATACATGTTGACAAGTACCGATACAGCACTCTACACCTTCCCAGGCCCAGATACGACCATTGTCGAACCAAAGTGTGGTATTGGATGCCAGGGTGTTGTTCGGGATAAAGCTACGATCCAACAACCAATAGGGAAGGGTGGAATCGTAATATGTTTTGTTCCATAAACGGGTAGTGCCGGCCAAATCATTGTATTGTCCCGATACATAATCTGCCACTTGGTTGGCCGATTTGAACCAATTGTGGTAATGTCGTTTTAAGGATTTGAAATCCTTTAGCTTCATCAAATCACCCCATTCAAAATCAAGTTGGGTCATGAACGGGAAATACCAGGTCAATATAAAGGTTACTTCTTTTTCTTCACCGGGCTTTAAGCTTATACTATCCTGTAGAGCGCCCATCAATGCATTATCCATAGATTTGGTCGCCGTACCGTTGTCTTTTGGGGGTTGGAGCTGTGCCGAAATGGTCCCCACATTATTTGTTTTTGATAGGTTCAGAACCGACTTGGCCTGACTGCTCGGATTCTGGATCGACCAAGTCATGGATCCGTAACCGTGCTGATCCGTAAGCGAATTGCCCAAAGGTTCTTTGTCGGTAAAGACAATATGATCCACGGAAATACTGCCCCACATACTCTGATGGTCGTCCACCAGTTGTAATTTTGCTTTTTTGCCTATAAAATCCCGTACATCGAAGAAACGTTGTTTTAAGGTCAAATTGTTATCTCCCGTAAGGGTACGTGCCACTTTGCCATCGACCAATAAATTGATGGCCGTTTGTTCCGGATGATGGCCCCCACCCAATAAGAAGGTGATGTAGTCATGGGTCACGGTAAATGTTTTGCTGGTAAGGCTGCCCGTATATTCATGTGCCGGGGTGATACTGCCATAACGGTAACTGGTGTTGTTCGGTTTTCCTTTTAGTTCGGCCACATTGTAACTGGAAACAAAATAGTCTGCCTTGAATGCTTTTTCCCGCACGCCTTTATCTCCCTTTTTCTGAGGACTTTTACCAAAGGCTTTTCCCTTCGCTTTCCACCGTTTATAACTTCCACTTTCAAAATCCTCAAAGACAATGTCCTCTTTTAAAGGAACCACGGCACCGCCGTTTATGGGCTCTGCAGTACAATTAATAGTAAGCCTGCCGTCGTCTTGAATCAAGCTGTTCCTGCGTATCCCCATATTTTTGTTATCTATATTGGGACAGACGGCATTTTCCAACCAACCGATCACATCGGCCTCTACATCGTGGTCCGAAGTATTCTTTACCTTATAGGTCATTATAGTGACCGGCAATGACGATTTTTCCAAATTGGTAGGGATAAAAGGAGAAAATGCCTCCAACTGTACTTCTACCGGTAGGGCTGCATCTTTATAAGTCACTTTTCCAACGGGGTACTCTCCACGAAAGGTTATGTCCTTAAATCCAGAAGCATCCAATCTTTTAGTGATGGTCTTTCCCTGATGGCGCACTTGTATAGCGGCTCCTTGTTCTACAGGACGTGTTTCACGTTCCAATACTTTTTCGGGATATCGATAATGCGACCCTAAGGTCATGGCCACCATACGCTGGTTGTGGTCTTTTTCTCTACCGTATACGGTTTGGAAGATGTGCCAGAACCATAACTTGCCATCACCTCCCAAATATAATTGTCCGCAAGCGATACCGCCTACAGGCATTCCTATGTGCTTTAATTGACTCTTTTCGGCTGTAAAAAGTTCTGGAACACCTCTTTCATAGAGCGATTCTATCCATTCTGCCGATAACTTTTTGTCTTCGGGAACCAAATGTCCGTCTTGGTCGTACACAAACGGCCCTGCAAAAACGGGAAGACTGGGAAGCCCCAATAGGGCGGCCCCCATAGTGGATGTTTTTATAAAGTTTCTACGGGAATTTATTGTGTCCGATTTAGTTTTCACCTCTTCAATAACAATATCTTGATTCTTGTTCTTTTCTACTTTCCCTTTATTTTTCACGGTATTGTATATTTTTATTGCTTTTTAGAGTCACTTACTTTATTTCTAATTTCTATTGATTCGGTTAAAAACAGAATTATTGTTCTATGAACGCTTCCCCATAATGATCTCGAATTTTGTTATAAGCTTCCGTTGCCGCTCCGTTGCCCCAATCATAGATCGTAAAGACGCCGATACCAAGTCCTTCTCTTGAAGTCACTCCGTTGTGAGCATAGTTTTCCATCATAAAGCCATAATCTTCAGGGCCAAAATGCGGATGTGCGGCCTCCCACTGTACTTTGGTAATCGGGTTTTCAGGGCAGTACATCATCACAAAAGAGGAACGTAAAGCGGCCAGTCCCCTTTCAATATATTCTTCTTTGTTAAGTTCTTTTCCATACTTGATTATAAGTTCGGCAAACAGGCTCTGACGAGAATCGTTCCATTCACCATCAGCGTTCATGACCCCAAATCCGCCCAAAGTTCTGATATACATAAAAGGGGGCTGCCATGATGCCTGTGCCATGAGTAATTCATCCAAGGTTCGTTGGCCTTGTTCTAAATACTTAGGGTTATTTGTCAATTTATAGGCGTCGAACAAAGATTCGGCCGTCCAATAAATAGACAGTGTATTCTGTTTGTACATATCATTACGAGCCACTTTTTTATTGATCAACGTGTTTTTACCGTAACCTGAACATGACCAGTAAGTTTCATAATCTTCCCATCGGCCTACAGGCACAATCTCTTCTAACAATACACCCATACACTTTAATGCCGCTTCTTTATAGGCCTCATTTTTAGTGTGTTTATAAGCTTTTAGTAAAAAGGTGACGGACATGGCGGACTCAGGTGATTGATCTAATACACCAAGAGCTTTTAAATCATCGGAAATCCATCCTGGAAAGTAGCCTTTGTCGTCTTGTATCTTAAGTAATGCATCTGCATAGCGTGTTGCATATTGCAAGAGTCGTTCGTCTTTTTCCAATTCTTCATACCAAGTCAGCATTAGATAGGCCGTCCAACTCATATCCAAGATATGGTAGGGTGATTTTTTAGGACTGCCCCAATAATAGTTTCCATCACTTGCCGGATTTTGAACCTCTACATAAGGATTACGGTTAGAATTGCCAAAATAGTAAGTATCCCAACCCTTTGATTTGGTGTAGGTTTCCCCTTCTATTTCAAATTCTTCCATTTCCGTGGCGATAAGGCCCGAAAAGAAACCTTCTTTTTGCGGGAATGAAAGGGCCAATTCTTTGGTCAAGACCGCTTTTTTGAGCAATTCTTCATTTTGGGTACGGCGGGCATATCTATATAGACCCGAGGCCGATCGCAATGAACTGAACCAGGCCTGGTTCCAAATGGAACGAAATTCCCTTTCGTATGATTGCTCCGGATAATTGGGACTTTGGGTGACATTTACAATAAAAGCCGGAGCGCCCACCTTTTGACCTTCTATTTCAAATTCTTGCCATACCGCATCTTCCCAGGTATCAAAAGCCCAGTTATAAGTGTGTTCTGCATAAGGTTCAAGATCGGTGCGCCCCAATGGTTCTTTTGCACGGTACAGATCCTTTCCATAATTTTCCCATTGAAAAGCCAGTATATCCCGCCATGGGTTTTTTACATATTCTTTCTCATTAGTTGCTTTTAAATAAAATCCTAATGTATAATTTCCGGGAGCGTAGACTGCACCTTTCTCTTTGGTGAAGAGTACATGCTCTTTTACGTTTGTTTTGCTCCAACCAACGGACATTACATTCTTTAAGGCATCAATGTCCATGTACCAATTAGGGCCGTTCTCTTCAATTAGTTCTACATCGGGTACCATCACTATTCTCTTGCTTGCAACGGTATCTGCCATAATAAGGGCGGGAGCACGAAAAGCATGCTGCGAAATAACATAATTATCTTCCGGGGCCAAGTGGGGGGACCAATAAAAATCAGGATCAAATGCCGGTTTAATTTTTACGCCCCAATCATCTTGTTTTATGGAATCCTTTAGATCGAAGGACAATACCACCTTTAGCGTGTTCTGATCAACAAGCTCGTAATTAAGTTCAGGTTTGGTATCACCCAAATCGTCAATGGCAATTGACGAAATCAAATCTGAAAAAATTGTCGGAATCTGTGTTTGATTCAAATCAAAAGCACCCGTGATTCCGGATTTGTGATTTTGATTACATCCTGATATAAAAAGGAAAAGTGCAATCGTATTGAACAATCCTGACCTCATACTTTTTTTAGTTTTATGCTTATTGATCATTTTTATATATGTCTTTAATATTAAATTCGAGTTGAGCGGACGCTTTTAATATCCACATAAATCGGATAGATTAATCTATAAATCCTAGTATGTTTTCTCTAAAAGAATTTATTGAAAATACCTTTCTAAAAAAGGTCAAACGTTTTTATTAGTACTTAATGGGATTGGACAACCCAAAACTATATTTTATCTATTTAATAATAAATGTTTGAATTTGCAATTTTGTGTATGTTTTATTGCTTGTTTAAAGTTAAACATTTATCCGCCCATAATCCTCTAGTTTTAAACTGTCCCATTTAATGGGAGGAGGTCATACACAAGGAATATCCAAAGTGTTAGCGTAGCCAAGAGCTTGTTGTATGCCACTTTTTACGCTATGCTTATTATCCTTTGCCTCAATGATAGCAATCGGAACATTTGGTTTGTAGAATAAAATATAGTCGGCAAATTTTCTTTTACCTCTGGCCGTCAGTTTTCCTTTAACATAGATTCGACCATCCGTAAAAAATATTTCTCGACCAATTTGAGTTTGCTCATCCCAACCTGAATTCAGTATTGCAGGCGTAATGAATTTCGCTTTTATATCAGATTCGGATAAGTCTTTTTTGTTCATTTGATTCTATTTTATCAAGAATTTATTTCAAATTCCTTTATACTTTTTCATTCTTTACATATTTGCAATTACTCCAGTCTTTAGCCACTCAAAAGCTTCTTCTTGATTATATGTTATTCCTGTTCTTAATAAAGCCTCCATATCTCCTGTGAAATTGGGGTCTTGTTCTTTTTCTTCTATATTCATTAAAAACTCTTTTTGACTTGGTGCTCTATTACCTGTTGAAAATGTTGTGTATTCTTGGAAGCATTTAATTATCTGCTCTACGTCTAATTCCATATTCAATCTGGAATAATCCAAATCAAACAAATCCCTGCCCTTACTACGTTGGTATAATGCTCTTAATTTTGTGCCCAATAACTCATTGATGTTATAGGTGCGGATATTCGTTTTCCCTGTAAACCAATCACTTTCTACTTCAAAAGGAAATTCAACCCAGTCTAAAACATTAAAATGCTCTTTACAATTAATTTCTAATTTTAATCGCAGTCTAATATCCTCATATTCAGAAGTGAAACGGTATAGTGCTTTTGCGCCGTGTCCTCTTACTTGCGTTTTTCTTGGTTCTTCAAAAAATGTAATAACCTCATTGAGGCGTTGCATTATTGGTTTTATAGGGCCTGGCTTTATTTGAACCAAATCGATATCCTCAGAATAACGTGGTGCTGGATTCAAATACAATTTGTGCAACGCAGTACCGCCTCTAAAGGCTAAGTTCTCTCGTAGAAAATCATTCGAGAAAATTTCTACTAACGCACGACTAATTACTAGGTCTTGTTCTACTTGATAAAACTGTTTCCACGGGGCTTGTTCTTGCCATTTTGCTATATAAGGCTTCGGAATCATAAATCGCTTTCTAGTTTTATATTCACATCAACTTTCCAATCATTATGGACTGCTCCAGGTTTCTCTTTTGATTTTGGACTCAATAACACGGGATAGTATTTTGATGCCTTTAAGTACTCCGTAATTGGTACATATAAATTGGATTCAACTTGCAGTGCTGCCTCTAGCAAAAAGCCTAAACGTTGTAAGGTACTTTTGTGTGGATACCAACTAATTAAGTCTTCTATATCTTGTACGGTTATTTCTTCTGACAACTCTTCGAGAATGGCTAACATTCTATTGATACCACCTAACTTAGTTTGATGATGAATTAAATCTACTGATGTAAGTGCCGGGCTTGAAATTTTAAAAATACCTGCATCCGATTTTTTTTTCAAAATGTTTTTTATGGGCCATTTTGAAGTTGTAAAAAAATGGATATCAAGCGATGACTTTTTAATATTAGGGAATTGCTTATCTGTCATAACATATTCCCGTTGCACTTGTTGATGTCCTGCACCATGAAACTTTGCAGCAGAATAAAAGCCTAAATAATAATTACTATCTAAATAATTAAAAAGCTTATCTGCAAATAACTGTACAGGTAACTGTTCTTGTTTTGAATATCTTGGTGGAATGATTAAGTAAAATCCTTTTCTTAAATTTATAATTTCCTTTTTGAATACCAATCGAGATAGCTCTCGCGTTAAAGCAGTATCGGTTTTATTACAGGCTGTTACAAGTTCATCCCAAGAAAACGAGTATTCTTCAACCGATTGTAGTTGCTTAATATAGGCTGAAATATCCAAGTTAAAAGTAAATTTTTGAGAAAGATACCACTTTACGGTAATTATCTCATTATTTTACTATATTATTTTTATTTAATAACCCATTGTGCATTTTAAACAATGCTGATTTTAATGTTGTTTATATTTCTATCAAAGACGAACCTGTTAACGAACTGAACCATTGTCAAGGCAGTGATTTTGGACAGCACCCTTGTCTTGA
>NZ_JBLFEQ010000016.1:0-38949 GCF_047345125.1 Maribacter spongiae
AGTATTCTTTCGTAAATTTCATCAAAGTTGTGCATCTTAATTGTTTTGTCGTTATTACAATTTACTGCCATTGAGCAGTTTGCACAACTTTTTATATCTCAATCAAAATGCACAACGGGTTATATTTATCTCCAGTTTTCAGAATATGTTTGACTAATGTTTCTTTATTATGTTTATAGATACTGCTCATTTTCTATAATTGATTTTATAATTTTTCAGTCATGTTGTATAAGAAATATTAACAATAGATAACCATATTACCTAACTGAAAATCACCCTGTAGCCCTTCCTAAAAATGTTAAATGCGGTTTCCCGTAAAAAGAATGAGGGAAACCGTACTATTCTACTCAAATGCATTTTTTAGTTTTATGAAATGTAAATATCCTGTCCAGTAATTACCTGGATTTGGATATGCCATGTTAGGTTCTGCAAAACTATTGTATATCAAAGATCTAATGGTCAATACATAGAAATGAAATGGTAACAATAAAACCGATGCCTATGTGAAGATATAAGTACACCAGGGGAAGTTTTTTAACGATATCTATCCATGGATGGTAGTAGAATATGGCATTTCGTAAAGGTAGTGTCTCTCTGAAGACCTTTGCAAAAAAGTAATGTAAAATTAAATGAATAAACATCTTAAAATATAATATTATGAAAAAAATAATAGGATTAATAGGGGCCGCCCTATTTGTAATGGTGATGTTATTTAATATCGACCAAAACAATATTGACACGGGAGATATTAGTTTTTCAAGTTTATTAGCAATGAATACATCTTCTGCTGAAGATGGGGGAAGCTTTAAAGGTCCTTTATGTTCAAATGCAAGTGGAACAATATATTGTTGTAAAGATTCTGATTCATCCAGTTGTGCGGCTGGAGCAAAATGTAGTAGTTGTCAATGATAAATTGTGCTTTTTACAACTGCTTGAGGTTTTATGCCTTAAGCAGTTTTTAAGATTTTTTTACCAAAAAAATCTAGGGTATTAAAATATTCTTGGATATCTACTGATTGTAACGTTCTTTTTTGTATTTCTTGACATAAAATAAAACAATAATATTTAAATAAAAGATTAATTATATGAAAATAAAATCACTATTGATTGTTTTAATATTGATTATTATAAGTTGTAAAAAGAATTCTAAATCTAATAAAATTCCAAAAGAATTAAATATAGAATCAATATATGTAAATCCCAAAAACGCAACAACTGTAGCTATATCGAGCTTATATGAGAATATAGAATTGCTTAAATTGGAATCTAGTTCAGATAATCAAATTATGGGCCAAATAGACAAATTAGAGGTTCATGATGGAAATTACGTTATACAGGCGGATAATGGCTTATTTATATTTAATGAAAATGGTGATTTCTTAGATAAATTTGATTTTAGAGGCAAAGGGCCTGGCGAATATATAAATCTATCTGATTATTTTTTTGATACTGAAGAAAATACTTTTTCTATTTATGATAGTAAAAGTAAAAAAATTAACATCTATGATAAATTAGGGAACTTTATTAAGGAAATAAAGACAGATTTAGATGCTTACTCTTTTACAAAATTAAAAGATGATAAATATGCAGTTTATATTGGTTCTGGTTGGTATAATGAAAAAAGTAAAAATCGTTTGAATCTATTAACTGAAGATGGTGAAATTACATCAAAATTTATACCGATTAAAAAAAACGAAGCCAAGTTTTTGCATTTAGGAGATTTAAATAATTTTCAAAAACTCAAAAATGAAACTTTATTTCTTTACAGTTTCAACGATACGATTTACAATATAAATGCCCTAAACCACCTGGAGCCAAAGTACTATATTGATTTTGGCGAAAGTAAAGTTCCTGACGAATATTTAAGTAAAACTTATGAGAATATTATGGTTTTTTTAGAAAGTTTAAAAAAGACTGACTATGCATTTAGAGTCATTGGTTTTTTTGAATCGGAAAGAGCTATAACGTTTGGATTTATGTATAAGAAAGAAATTTATCATATATATTATTTTAAAGAATCGAAGAGGACTATGGTTGTAAATCAATTCGTAAATGATTTTTTTAATCCAAATTTAAGTTTTAATGCAAATTTTGGAAATTTACCCAAAGCCGTTTCTGACAATAAATACTATTCTATTATAGAACCATACGATTTCATAGAGGATATGGAAAAATTGAAATCAAAAATGGACAATCAGACTTGGGAAAGTTTTAAGAAGAAAAATGTTTCTTTGATAGAGGTTTATGATGGATTAAATAATGCAGATAATCCAATATTGTTAATTGGTGAGATAAAGAAAAAATAGGTTATGAAATATTATATTATCACTATAATAACATTTTTGATTGTAATTAATCTATACACTAATATTAGATATAAGAAACAGTCAAACAATTTAAAAAACGAACTTTCTGTTTTAGAAGAAAAGTATAATTTTTTAAATGACCTTAATAGGAATAACTTGAAAAATGAAAAACATGCATTTGAAAATTCACTAATGTATAATGGCAAAAAAGTAAGTTCAAAAGCAAAACTTCAATCTGGAAATAACGAAAAGATTGATTTTAATCGATTATTTCCCAAGAATCATATTCTTATATACCGTATATCAGAAAATGTTTGTTCTATTTGTTATGATGAAACAATAGAAAAACTTATGTCGTTTTCAGAGGATATCGGCAGTAGTAAAATATTAATTTTAGTTCCCTTGAAAAGGATAAGGGAATTAAGAACCTATCTAAAAGAGTTCAAAAGTAATATTAGATTTTACGGTGTAAAAGAAAATACACTTGGTCTAAATTTGGATAATTTTTCACCATTTTTCTTCATACTAAATAAAAATGGTGGTGTAGAGCATATTTTTGAACCTCTGAAGGTAGATAAAGATAATCAATTAGAAAATTATTTTGGAATGCTTAAATACAGATATTTTGATACTGAATAGCTAGCTATTAATTAACATGTGAATTTTTAAAGAGGAAGTTTTTCTGGGTTTATTCCTGCATCGTATGGTACACGTTCTGCACATCATCGTCCTCTTCAATTTTTTCCAATAGTTTTTCAACATCGGCCGCCGCTTCCTCATTTAACGTTTTGGTCACCTGCGGTATTCGCTCAAAACCTGAGGAAAGGATTTCGATTTCCCTGTTTTCCAGCTCTTTTTGAATGGCACCAAAACTTTCAAAGGGTGCATAGATTAAAATACCGTCATCATCTACAAAGACCTCTTCGGCACCAAAATCGATCATTTCCAGTTCCAGTTCTTCAGGCTCTATTCCTTCCGCCCCGATCCTAAAATTACAGGTATGGTCAAACATGAACTCTACGGAGCCCGAAGTACCCAAACTACCGTTGCACTTATTAAAATAGCTACGGATATTAGCAACCGTTCTTGTGTTGTTGTCCGTAGCGGTCTCCACTAAAATAGCAATGCCGTGAGGTGCGTAGCCCTCAAAAAGAACTTCCTTATAATCCCCTAAACTTTTATCGCTGGCCCTTTTAATGGCACGTTCAACATTGTCCTTGGGCATGTTCACCGCTTTGGCATTTTGGATAACCGCTCGTAACCGGGCATTGGAGTCGGGATCCGCTCCCCCTTCCTTGACGGCCATGACGATATCTTTTCCGATTCTGGTAAACGCCTTGGACATTGCCGCCCATCGTTTCATTTTTCTTGCTTTTCTAAACTCAAAAGCTCTTCCCATGCTGTTTTCTGAATTAAATGAGGGTAAATTTAGGAAAAAGTTCCTGTAAACAAGGCTTGAAAATGACTGTTTCTATTAGTGTGCCCAACCCTATAAAAACATTATGCACTTTCAATAATATCCTCTATACTTCGGGCCAGAGCAAAATCTTTTTCCGTTACACCATCGGCATCATGGGTGTTTAAACGAATATTCAATGTTTTGTACACATTGCTCCAATCCGGATGGTGCCCTTGTGCCTCGCATTCAAATGCAATACGGGTCATTACGGAAAAAGCTTCCTTAAAATCCTTGAACTCAAAAGTGGTCTCTATTGCGCCGTCCACATATTCCCAACCTTCTAACTGACCCAGGTAATCCTGTATCTGCTGCTCGGTGAATCTTTCCATAGTTTATAATTTTAGCATTATATGATTAGTTTAACACGTGATGGTCAATAATATCCTGATACGTGAAACGTAAATTTTTAGGCAATTTATTCGATTTTGGTAAAACCGCCAGATATCTATCCGCATTTGTAGTGTAAACCCTTTTTAATATGGGATTAAAATTACCCACACGCTCCAATACCTCTTTTATAAAATCCTCATGATGTACCAAATCCGTACTCCCTAAATGAAAAATACCCGTTTTGTTCCTGTTGATAAGGTAATGAATTTGTTGGGTTAACTTATCATCGTTCGTAACGTTCATGATCAAGTTTGGAAAAACTTCCACCGGTTCATTCTCCAAGATCAGATTTTTCATTTCCCTGACCCTCGGTGAACTATTTCCAAAAATCATGGGCACCCTTAAAATTCCCATTTTGCTTTTGGGCAATCTTAAAAGCATATTTTCGATTTTGATTTTTAAACGTCCGTAAACACTTTCGGATAGGGTCTTGTCATTCTCATAGGAAGGGTATTTGCTATAGGCATCGAAAACATTGGCAGAAGACAAAAAATATAATCGTGCATCCTTTTCGTCCAAATATTCCATGATATGCCGATGTGCTATTATTTGTGCCGCAAAATTACCTCGCAGGGCAGAAATGATAATATTTGGTTTTACGATATCCAGAATTTGAAAGATATCGTCGACAGTCATATCATATTTAAAAAATTGCTTGTTGTTTCCATAGGTTTTTCGGGAACTATAGTAAGTTCCATAGGTGTCATAATAATTGTACAGCTCTTTGTATATGGCGTTTCCTAAAAATCCGCTACCCCCTAAGATCAATATTTTTTTTCGCTCCCCTTCCAACACCTAACTGCACTAATAGATTTTAACCCTTGTAAAACGGTAGTTTTATTACAGTGGCCGGAACCGTACTTTTACGGATTTGAATATGGATCTTACTTCCTGCCTTAGCGAAAATAGGGGGTACATATCCCAGACCTATCCCTTTGCCCAAAGAAGGGGACATGGTTCCCGAAGTAACGATTCCCATCTTTTTTCCCTGTTCGTCAACAATATCATAATCATGGCGTGGAATGCCACGTTCATCCAGTTCAAAGGCTATTAGTTTGCGTTTGGGACCCTGTGCCTTTTCTTTGGCCAGGGCTTCGCTGTTCACAAAATCCTTTGTGAATTTGGTAATCCATCCCAGTCCTGCTTCAAAAGGGGAGGTGGTATCGCTTATATCATTACCGTACAGACAATAACCCATTTCCAGACGTAGGGTATCACGGGCCGCCAGGCCAATGGGTTTTATCCCAAAATCCGCACCGGCCTTAAAAACGTTGTCCCAAACCTGTTTTGCCTCGCTATTCTTGCAATATATTTCAAATCCGCCCGAACCGGTATACCCAGTGGCAGAAATGATCACATGCTCGATTTCCGCAAAATCCGCTACTTCAAAATTGTAGAATTTAATGGTCGATAAATCAATTGATGTTAAGGATTGCATGGCTTCCACGGCTTTAGGACCTTGAATGGCCAGCAGGGAATAATCATCGGAAAGGTTTCTCATTTCGGCATTAAATTCGCCGTTGTATTTTGAAATATGATCCCAGTCCTTTTGTATGTTGGAGGCATTTACCACTAAAAGGTATTGCTCTTCTTTTATTCTATAGACAATAAGGTCGTCAACAATTCCCCCCGTTTCATTGGGCATACAGCTGTACTGCGCTTTTCCGACCGTCAATTTGGAGGCATCGTTGGATGTTACTTTCTGTATCAGGCCCAGAGCCGTTGGTCCACTGATCAAAAACTCGCCCATATGGGATACATCAAAAACCCCGACACCGTTTCTAACGGTCTCATGCTCTATATTTACCCCTTCATAGGAAACGGGCATAATATAACCGGCAAAAGGCACCATTTTGGCACCAAGGCTTTTGTGGGTTTCGGTCAGGGCGGTATTTTTCATCTTAGCTTTTTTTAGATGTGCAAAGCTATTGAAAATATATCGATGTGTAGATTTTGAATTTTAGGAATATTTGGAATGGCCCCGGTAAAACAATGCGATCTATCTATACCAAAAGAAAGCCCTTTAGCTCTTGATATGTTTCTATTTTGACCGATTCCTTTTCTTTGTCCATCACTTTTTGAATCTGTGCGGGAATTTCCAATTTTATGGAAATGGTATCTTCCACGATATCCAAAAATTTTACGGGATGCGCCGTCTCTAGAAATATACCATATGTATCGGGGTATACGGCCTGGTATTTTTTAAGCCCCAAATAACCTACCGCTCCATGGGGATCGGCCATGTAACCGCTATTTTGGTAAATTTCCAAAATGGCTTTTTTCGTTTCGGTATCGGTAAAAGAGAAGGAGGATAAATTGTGCTTTAACGCTTCAAAATTGTCTTGATATAGGTGCCGGATACGGACAAAATTACTGGGATCGCCCACATCCATGGCATTGGAAATGGTAGCCGTGGAAGGTTTTGGATCGTAGTTTTGGGTAGCCATAAACTTAGGAACGGTATCATTGACATTGGTTGCCGCTACAAAATGTTTTACCGGCATGCCCAGTCTTTGTGCTACCATTCCAGCGCAAATATTTCCAAAGTTGCCAGATGGTACGGAGAATACAATTTCCTTATTTTCCTTTTTGGCCTGCTTATAGGCGAACAAAAAATAAAACAATTGGGGCAGCCACCGGGCTACATTGATAGAATTGGCAGACGTGAGTTTTAATTGTGCCAAAAGGTCTTCATCCAAGAAAGCGGTCTTGACCATAGCCTGGCAATCATCAAAAGTACCATTGACTTCTAAAGCTCTTATGTTCTGACCCAATGTGGTCAACTGTCTTTCCTGAATGTCGCTTACTTTCCCGCTAGGATATAGTATGACCACGTTTACGCCGTCCACACCCAAAAAACCATTGGCCACGGCACCGCCCGTATCACCGGATGTGGCTACCAAAACGGTTATTTCTTCTTTGGACTCCCTGGAAAAGTATCCCAAACATTGGGCCATGAATCTTGCCCCCACGTCCTTAAATGCCATGGTAGGACCGTGAAACAACTCCAATGTCCCCACATTTTTTTCGATGGGTATTACCGGAAATTCAAAATCCAGGACCTCCTTTAAGATTTCTTTTAATATGACATTAGGGATTTCGCCATCAACAAACTGTAAAATGGCGGTATAGGCAATTTCCTGATCGGACAGATCCTGGATTCGTTCAAAAAAAGAAGCGGGAAGCGCAGTAATACGTTCTGGGAAATACAGACCTTTATCCGGTGCTATTCCATTGATTACGGCCTCTTTAAAAGATACATTGGGTGCTTTATTGTTTAGGCTATAAAAGTTCATTGATTGATAAAATTGATCGATGACGGAAGACCGATGACGATACGAGTGGTTATTTAATGTTTTTTCTAAAAGCGCACATCATAATTCATGAGATGATGCTTCATTATATAATTCGACAAATTTTGTTTCAGTAATGTACTGTCTTCTTTTTGTTTTAAACAAGCAGGTTATCACTTCGGCCAACAGGCGAATTGAATATCCTATGAATTTTACTTGTTCTGGATTTGATTGACCAATAGAGCCCTCTGAAATATTTAAAGCAATTGAATCGCTTGCTCTACGAATTTGTGAAGCCATATTGAATTTTTCTCTTTCAGGAAAACTTAATGCTATTTGGTCAATGATTTCGCCAAAATCCATGGCTTTCTGCCAAATAATAAGTTTTTCAAATTTAAACTTGTACATTTTTCAAAGATTTTAGTTACTCCTTTCAGTGTTCCCATCTTCCATATTCCCATCTTCGGTCATCTGTCCTCTGTCCTTTTTCGTATTTCCTTAATTCCTTTAATGTTGATTTTCGACACGTGAACATCGTAATCGATTCCAATTTTTTGGTATACTCCTTTCATGGCCTCACCAACTTTATACGCCGTTTCACGACCTTTGCTAAAGGTGAAAATAGAGGGGCCCGAACCCGAAATCCCACACCCTAGGGCACCCGCATCCAAAGATGCTTTTTTTACGCCTTCAAAACCCGGGATCAATATAGAGCGTATTGGTTCTACGATATGATCTACCAAGGACCTTCCGATGAGGTCATAATCCTCTTTAAAAAGGCCGGCGATCAATCCGCCAACGTTTCCCCATTGTTTTATTCCGGTTGCCATAGAAATTTTGGTTTTCAGGATTTTTCTGGAATCTGAAGTCTTCACTTCGATTTGGGGGTGGATAATGGTCGCGAATAATTCCGATGGCGAGGGAATGTCAATAATATCCAAGGGAGCATAACTTCTTACGAGGGTAAACCCGCCAAATAGGGCAGGGGCTACATTATCTGCATGTGCCACTTCGCTGGCCAATCGTTCGCCTTCCATGGCAAACTGTACCAGTTCCGTAGTATTAAAAGGATTTCCCAACAAGTGGTTCATGGCCCATACGGCCCCGGCAGAACTTGCGGCACTGCTCCCGATACCACTACCGGGTTTTATGTGTTTATGGATTTCGATTTCGAACCCACCCGTATAATCGGAGGCTTTCAATAAAGCCGTTCCTGCAACTCCTGCAACATTTTTTGAAGTTTCCAAAGGAAGGTTTTGCCCCGTTATTTTAGTGATGAAAATACCTTTTTGCGGTACCTTTTTTACGATCATTTCATCTCCAACGCTATCCAAGGCCACACCTAACACGTCAAAACCACAGGAAATATTGGCAATGGTAGCCGGACAGAATATTTTTATTTGACTATTTTTCATTTTTAATGGTTATAGTCCCCATTCCTTCTCGGGATAGGAATTTAGGGGCATGGTCTAGAAATTTCCTATTCTAATGATATCCGCAAAGATACCCGATGCCGTTACATCTGCACCTGCACCCGCACCTTTAATGATCATGGGTTGATTTGGATAACGTTCCGTATAGAACAAAACAATGTTATCGCTCCCCTCAAGATTGTAAAAATCATGACCCTTTGGGATTTGCTGCAATCCTACGCTTGCCTCCCCGTTTTCAAATTGTGCTACATATTTTAGTTTGCTTTCCTTTGCAGCCGCAGCCGAATATAATTTTTGAAAATCCGATTCGTATTTTTTTAACGATGCAAAGAAATCCTCATTGTTTTTGGTCTCCAAACTTTCATCGGGCAAAAAAGAGGTATTGGTTATATCGTCTATTTCAAGAAGGTGTCCGCTTTCCCGGGCCAATATCAGAATTTTTCGCATGACATCGATTCCACTCAGGTCAATTTTTGGATCTGGCTCCGTATAACCTTCTTCCTGTGCCTGTTTTACCACATCATGAAAAGTGGTACTGTCATTAAAATTATTGAAAACAAAGTTTAAACTTCCGGATAATACGGCCTGTATCTTGAGGATTTTATCACCGGAAGCGATAAGATGTTTTAGGGTGTCCATAATGGGCAGTCCCGCACCAACATTTGTTTCAAAAAGGAAAGGCGCATTATATTCCCTGGCCAATGATTTTAGATCTGCGTAGTTTTCGAACTGGGAAGAACAGGCAATTTTATTACAAGTTACCACGGAAATACTATTGCCCAAATAATGTTTGTAGGTAGAGGCCACTTCCTCGCTTGCCGTATTATCTACAAAAACACTGTTCCGTAAGTTGAGTTCGTTTACATATTGTAAAAACTTTTCCTTGTTGGCCTTCTCTCCCCGGGTGAGCAAATCTTCCCATATCTTTAGGTCAATGCCCTTCTCATTAAAATGCATGTTCCTTGAATTGGAAATTCCAATGACCCTGATGTTCAGCTTTAAATTTTCTTTCAGGTATTTTTTTTGTTGTTTGATCTGGTTCAGAAACTTGGAACCTACGTTACCTACACCCATTACGAAGAGGTTCAACTGCTTGATGTTTTCCTCAAAAAATTCCTCGTGCAGGGCGTTCAATGCTTTTTTAACGTCTTTTTCGTCAATGACACAGGAAATGTTTCGCTCGGATGCCCCTTGGGCTATCACCCTGATGTTTACATTGTTCTTGCCGAGGGTACTGAACATTTTTCCGCTCAATCCTTGATGGCTTTTCATATTGTCGCCCACCAGGGCAACAATGGCCAATTTATCCTCGGGTTTTACTTTATTGATTTTCCCCCGCTCAATTTCATAGGCAAAATTTTCATTTACCACTGCAATGGCCTTCTCGATATCATCTATAGAAAGCCCCACACAGATCGAATGTTCCGAAGAAGCCTGGGTAATGAGAACCACACTGATATTGGCCTGGGAAAGCACCTCGAAAAAACGTTTGGATATCCCTGGTATACCTACCATTCCCGGTCCTTCCAAAGATAATAGGGCTATATTCCCGATATGACTGATTCCCCTTACCGTTTTTCCCCGGTCATTTTGTGATTTTGTAATCAAAGTACCCGCTTCGTTGGGGCTGAACGTATTTTTGATAACGATGGAAATTCCTTTGGCCAATACGGGTTGTATGGTGGGTGGATATAGGACTTTGGCCCCAAAGTGCGAAAGTTCCATGGCTTCTTCATAAGATATATGGGCAATGGCCTTCGCCTGTTTTACCATTTTGGGGTTGGCCGTGTACATTCCACTTACATCCGTCCATATCTCTAAGATTTCAGCATTAATGGCAGCTGCGTAAATGGCCGCGGTATAATCCGATCCGCCCCGTCCCAGTGTTGTAGGCTCACCATCATTGCCCATGGCCACAAACCCCGGTGTAACTATGATTTGATGGTTCTGTGAACCAAAATAAGAGGAACAATTGGCATTGGTAGTCGAGAAATCAACGCTTTGTTTTCCATTGAAGAGCTGTGTCTTTATAAGCTCCCGGCTATCCTTAAAGATACAGTCCAAATCTTCATTTTGAAAATATTCACTTATAATATAAGAAGACAGAAGCTCCCCATAGCTCACTATTTTATCGGATAGTCTATCGGTAATTTCACCAATGAAAAAAGCACCTTCCAAAAGTGTCTCCAAAGCATTCAGGTCACTTTTTACCTTGCTCAAGACTTTGCTTTGATGGGAGACCGGAATCAGTTCCTTAACGGTATCGAGATGTCTGTCCTCGATTTTTTTTAAAATGGTCTTGTAATCCTCGTTCTTGGTCGAAGCCAAATTTCCTGCATGCAATAAAGCATCCGTAATCCCTCCAAATGCGGAAACGACTACGATTATTTTATCATCATATTCGGAAACAATACCTTTTATGCGATTTATATTTTCAGGATCGGCTACGGATGAACCACCAAACTTTAAGACTTTCATGTGTATTATATAATATTGACTTATAGGAAATTAACGGTGCTTTGAACACGAAAACGGAGGTATATGGATTTTTAACCCCTAAGGGTAATACCTGTTGTAGAAAAACCAATAGTGCGGTTTACCGAAGAAAAAACAAATTTTATGTCCGTACTTGTGCAGTCCATTGTAATTGTTGAACGTCAAAAGTAGTACATTTGGTATGTTAATCAAATGATTCCACAGATTTTTGCGGAATCCTTATTTTTTGCCAAAAAAAACGGAAGAATGAAACTTTTTACTGCAGCACAAATCTATTCCGCTGATAAATTCACAATTGAAAAACAAGGAATATCTAGTGATGAACTTATGGAAAGGTCTGCCGTGCAGATTTTTAACTGGATGCATTTGCGAATGCAGGGCGCTCCCGTAAAGATTCATTTGTTCTGCGGTATCGGAAATAATGGCGGAGATGGTATTGCATTGGCCAGACACCTACAAGAACACGGGTATCACATAGCGGTCTATGTGGTAAATTATAGTGAAAAACGTTCCAAGGATTTTCTTTTAAACCTTGATCGGTTAAAAGACAGAAAAATTTGGCCTACTTTTTTAGATTCCGATTGCGATTTTCCAGAGATCGGAAAAGACGATATCATTGTAGATGGTATTTTTGGTATTGGCTTAAATAGGACACCGGCGGATTGGGTAGTGCAATTAATGAGCCATTTGCATGCTTCAAAGGCATTTATCCTCTCCGTGGATATACCTTCGGGACTTTTTACGGATAAAGTACCGGAAAATAGGGATGCGGTCGTGAAATCCAATTATGTACTTAGTTTTCAAACCCCTAAATTGGTATTCTTTTTACCGGAAACAGCTGATTTTATTGAACAATGGGAAGTTTTGGATATAGGACTGGACACTGAATTTTTAATGACCACCGAAACCGAATATGAATTGATCGGAAAAAATGAGGTTTTACCTCTTTATAGGCCAAGGCAAAAATTTTCCCATAAAGGTGTTTATGGACATTCATTGATTATAGGGGGAAGCTATGGAAAGATCGGGGCGGTACAATTGGCATCAAAAGCTGCATTGAGGGTAGGGAGCGGATTGGTTACGGCTTATATCCCCAAATGTGGTTATCAGGCGATCCAGGCCTCATTACCGGAAGTTATGGTGCTGACCAATGGGGGAGAAACCATTTCTGGGATAACGTATGATATTTTGCCGACTTCGGTTGGCATGGGCATGGGTATGGGGACGGACGAAACCGCCCTGAATGCGTTTGGATCTTATTTAAAATCCAATGATTCCCCGTTAGTGATCGATGCCGATGGGTTAAATATGCTTGCTGTTCATAAAGAATTATTGGACCTTTTGCCTTCAGGGACGATATTGACACCGCACCCCAAAGAATTGGAACGTTTGATCGGTACATGGAAAGATGATTTTGATAAACTGATCAAAGTGAAGTCCTTTTCAAAAAAATACGATTGTGTACTCCTAATAAAAGGAGCGCATACCATTATCGTTTATCAAGGGAAAGGTTATGTGAACGCTACAGGTAATCCCGGAATGGCGAATGCCGGAAGCGGGGACGTTCTGGCCGGGATGATCACCGGATTGCTCGCCCAAGGGTATGGGGCTCTTGAGGCATCCCTGTTTGGAGTGTACCTCCATGGCCGGGCCGGGGATATACAAATAGAAAATACCGGATATCAAGCACTTATCGCTTCCGATATTATTGAAGGTATCGGCAAGGCGTACTTGGATTTGTTCAAGGTGCCGGAAGAGGCGCAACCTGAGGTTTCTGAAGCCACGGAAGGATAAATTATGATATGGCGATATTCCTTCTCGTTACTTGACTTTTTTGGCCTTGACCCTGCGTTTTACCCATTTTAAGGCGTTATCGTATTCAATAAAAAATTTCATGGGCTTTTTATAGAATAACTTTTCGATCTTGAAGTTGTGCATATCTATTTCCTTAACGGATACAATAGCAAAGGCCTTTAAGTTTTCAAGTTCTTTCAGGTAATTATAGATTGTGGGATCAATGGCATAGGAATTTTTACGAAGACTTATAAAACCAAAATTTTTGTCCCTAAAGTGGATTTCAGAAATTCCGATTATCTGATAGGCCCTTTCCAAAGTAAGGGTGGCCCCTTCATCAAAAATCGAAACCATATAATTATCAAAAACCTGAATTTTTCCAATTTCCAATTCGTATTCCCGAACGATTACTTTTTTCTTCGCAGATCCAACGCTCATTTTAAGTGTATTACAGTGTCTGGAACGAAAGTAGCGGTAAGTGGTGCTTATCCGATAAAATATTAGATTAAAGGCTCAAATATCGTTCATACCGTAAATGACAGGGAAGATATGTATTTTAATTCTTACGGAGCGGGATATATTGTACTAAAAAAGGAGTCCGTAATAGAACTCCTTTTTATCAGGTATTCTTAAATAATTCTAATCTGTTTTTGGGGATTTCTCCGCTTTTTTGATTTTTATGGTCAATTCTTCGTTCTTTTTGTTCAAATCCATAAAGATACTATCGCCTTCTTCCAGTTTGGAATTTACGATTTCTTCCGCCAGGGCATCCTCTATATATTTTTGAATGGCCCTTTTTAAAGGTCTGGCCCCATACTGCTTGTCAAAACCTTTCTCCGCAATATAATCCTTTGCAGCCTCGGTGAGATTAAGGTCATAACCTATATCCTTTATCCTTTTGTACAGTTTGGCGAGTTCAATATCAATGATTTCGTGGATATGTTCCCTATCTAGTGCATTGAATACGATAACATCATCGATCCTATTTAAAAACTCCGGGGCAAAGGCTTTTTTCAGTGCATTTTCTATGACTCCTTTCTGGTGCGAATCTTCCTGTGCTTTTTTGGCCGAGGTACCAAAACCGACACCTTGTCCGAAATCTTTCAATTGGCGTGCGCCAATGTTGGAAGTCATTATAATAATGGTATTTCTAAAATCGATTTTCCTGCCGAGGCTATCGGTCAAATAACCATCGTCCAATACCTGGAGTAACATATTAAAGACATCCGGATGTGCTTTTTCCACTTCATCCAGAAGAATTACGGAATAAGGTTTTCTCCGTACTTTTTCGGTCAATTGCCCACCTTCTTCATAACCAACGTATCCGGGAGGCGCACCTACCAATCGGGATATGGCGAACTTCTCCATATATTCGCTCATATCAATACGTATAAGCGCATCTTCGGAGTCGAACAGTTCTTTGGCCATTACTTTGGCCAATTGGGTCTTACCTACACCCGTCTGACCTAAAAAGATAAAGGAACCAATGGGTTTATTGGGATCTTTAAGCCCCGCTCTGTTACGTTGTATGGCTTTAGATACTTTTGCAACAGCCTCGTCCTGTCCAATAACATTGGATTTGATCAGGTTTGGAAGTTCCGCCAGTTTGTTGCTTTCCGTTTGGGCAATTCGGTTGACCGGAATACCGCTCATCATGGAAACTACATCGGCCACATTGTCCTCGGTAACGATTTCCCTATTCAGTTTGCTTTCGTCCTCCCAACGTTCTTGGGCAATGGCCAATTCCTTTTCAAGGCTTTTCTCATCGTCCCTGAGTTTTGCGGCTTCTTCGTATTTCTGCTTTTTGACCACGGTATTCTTAAGCTCGCGAACATCTTCCAATTTCTTCTCAAGTTCCAAAATTTGTTTGGGAACATCCATGTTAACGATATGGACACGGGAACCGGCTTCATCCAGGGCATCAATGGCCTTGTCCGGAAGAAATCTATCGGTCATGTAACGATTGGTCAATTTAACACAGGCCTCTATGGCTTCTTCCGTGTAACTTACGTTATGATGATCTTCGTATTTACTTTTGATGTTGTGTAAGATTTCTATGGTCTCATCAACACTGGTAGGTTCCACAATTACTTTTTGGAACCTTCTTTCCAAAGCCCCATCCTTTTCTATGTATTGCCGATATTCATCCAATGTGGTCGCTCCGATGCATTGGATTTCGCCCCGGGCCAAAGCGGGTTTGAACATGTTTGAGGCATCCAAACTCCCTGTTGCTCCCCCGGCTCCTACTATGGTGTGTATTTCGTCAATAAAAAGAATTACGTCATCATTCTTTTCAAGCTCGTTCATTACGGCCTTCATACGTTCTTCAAATTGCCCACGATATTTTGTGCCGGCAACAAGAGAGGCCAGATCCAAGGTAACGACCCTTTTATTATAAAGTATACGCGATACCTTTTTATTGATAATTCTTAGGGCCAAGCCTTCCGCTATGGCACTTTTACCCACACCAGGTTCGCCAATGAGTAGAGGGTTGTTCTTTTTTCTCCTGCTCAGAATCTGTGACACCCTTTCTATTTCCTTTTCCCTTCCTACTACGGGATCTAATTTGTTCTCTTCGGCAAGATTGGTCAGATCCCTGCCAAAATTATCCAAGACCGGTGTCTTTGATTTTTTTGTGCCCTTTGGACCGGAGGTGGCACCAAATGTACTTTCCTTTCCCTCCGTGCCATCATCGGAATCACTGGGGAACGATTCTGAGGTAGGACCGTCCACAATATCGTCATCGCTCGTTATCATAAATTTAAACTGCTCCTTTACACCATCATAATCTACTTGAAGCTTATGCAAAAGTTTCGTGGTGGGATCGTTCTCATTTCTTAGAATACAAAGTAATAAATGTGCAGTGTTAATAGAGGAACTTTGGAAAAGCTTCGCTTCTAAAAATGTAGTTTTTAAAGCTCTTTCCGCCTGCCTGGTAAGATGTAAATTCTTTTTATCCTTTTGAACGCCGCTGGCATTGGGATTGGATGGACTTAGTATTTCCACTTTTCTGCGAAGGTGGTCCAAATCTACCTGTAAGGCATCCAATATACTAATAGCTTTTCCGCTGCCATCTCGGAGTAGGCCCAACATCAAATGTTCCGTGCCAATAAAATCATGGCCAAGGCGCAACGCTTCTTCCTTGCTATAGGCAATTACATCTTTGACCCTCGGTGAAAAATTATCATCCATAAACTATAATATCAACTATAAAATTACTAAATCTCCTTTAATCCTAGGCAAATACCGTACCTATATTCGTTAAAGTTGTTCTAAATGACGAAAAAAGTAAACCTTTTCAAAGTATTTGAACGTATAATTATTAACTAACAAAAGGGTTGAAAGTGTTGATAAATTATTGAATAAATGATTTGTGAAATTCTTTGAAGGCTGCGATTTTACGTATATTGGCATGCTTTTTTACTAATAAAAAAACATTAAGATTTTAAGATGGCTGAAGGAGAAAAGTTGATTCCTATTAATATTGAAGAGGAGATGAAATCTGCCTACATTGATTATTCAATGTCGGTCATTGTGTCACGAGCGCTCCCAGATGTCAGGGATGGTTTGAAACCTGTTCACAGACGTGTACTTTTTGGAATGCACGAACTAGGTGTTAGAAGTAGCAGTGCGCATAAGAAATCCGCACGTATCGTAGGGGAGGTTTTAGGTAAATACCATCCACATGGAGATACATCGGTCTATGACACCATGGTCCGGATGGCCCAGGAATGGAGTTTAAGGTATATGTTGATAGATGGTCAGGGTAACTTTGGTTCTATAGATGGGGACAGTCCTGCAGCAATGCGTTATACCGAAGCACGTATGCGCAAGATTGCCGATGATATGTTGGCGGATATCGATAAGGATACCGTGGATCACCAATTGAATTTTGACGATTCCCTACAGGAACCAACGGTATTGCCTACCAGGGTCCCTAATTTATTGGTCAATGGAGCTTCAGGAATAGCAGTGGGTATGGCGACCAATATGCCTCCTCACAATCTTTCGGAAGTGGTAGATGGTACCGTTGCCTATATTGATAATAATGATATTGAGATAGACGAACTCATTACGCATATAAAAGCACCGGATTTTCCTACCGGAGGTATTATTTATGGTTACGATGGTGTAAAAGAGGCTTTTCATACGGGTAGGGGCAGGATTGTCATGCGGGCAAAGGCTACTTTTGAAGAGGTTCAAGGTAGGGAGTGTATTATAGTAACGGAAATACCCTATCAGATCAATAAGGCCGATATGATCAAGAAAACGGCCGACCTGATCAACGATAAGAAAATAGAGGGAATTTCCACAATAAGGGATGAATCTGATCGTAAGGGGATGCGGGTGGTGTATATCCTTAAAAGAGACGCCATTCCAAATATCGTTCTCAATACCCTATACAAATACACGGCATTACAATCCTCGTTTAGTGTTAATAATATTGCCCTGGTAGATGGCAGGCCGCAACTCCTGAACATTAAGGAGATGATCCATTATTTTGTGGAACACAGGCATGAAGTTGTCGTGAGGCGTACCAAATTTGAATTAAAGAAAGCCGAAGACCGGGCCCATATTTTGGAAGGGCTCATTATTGCTTCCGATAATATTGATGAGGTCATAGCGATCATAAGGGGATCTTCCAATGCCGATGAGGCCAGACAGAATTTGATGGATCGCTTTAAGTTGACCGAAATTCAGGCGAAGGCAATAGTCGAGATGCGTTTGCGCCAGCTTACCGGTCTTGAGCAGGACAAGCTGCGGTCCGAATATGATGAAATCATTAAGACCATTGCCGACCTAAAGGACATCTTGGAGAAGAAGGAGCGGAGGATGAATATTATAAAAGAAGAACTTCTTGAAGTAAAAAATAAATATGGGGACGGGCGCCGTTCCGAAATCAATTTTGCCGGCGGTGATTTGAGTATGGAAGATATGATACCCAACGAGCAAGTGGTCATTACGATCTCACGTGCGGGTTATATCAAAAGAACACCGCTGACCGAATACAAGACCCAAAATAGGGGCGGTGTTGGCCAAAAGGCATCCTCTACCCGAAATGAAGATTTTCTAGAACATTTATTTGTAGGCACCAATCACCAATATATGCTGTTTTTTACCCAGAAGGGAAAATGTTTTTGGATGCGTGTTTTTGAAATTCCGGAAGGAAGCAGGACTTCTAAGGGAAGGGCTATCCAAAACCTTATAAATATAGAACAGGATGATATGGTGAAGGCCTTTATCTGCACTCAAGATTTAAAGGACGAAGATTATGTGAACAGCCATTATGTGATTATGGCGACCAAAAAAGGAACCGTCAAGAAAACATCCTTGGAGCAGTACTCCAGACCTCGGCAAAATGGGATCAATGCGATTACCATCCGTGATAACGATGAACTGTTGGAAGCGAAATTAACGACAGGTACAAGTCAAATTTTCTTGGGCTTAAAATCTGGTAAAGCCATTCGTTTTGAAGAAAGCAAAACCAGGCCTATGGGCAGAAATGCTTCGGGGGTCCGGGGAATTACATTGACCAGTGATGCGGACGAGGTTATCGGAATGGTATCCGTGCATAATTTTGAAGATGAACTCTTGGTGGTATCCGAGAATGGCTATGGAAAACGTTCCAGTATTGAAGACTACCGTATTACGAATAGGGGAGGTAAAGGGGTAAAGACCATCAGTATTACCGAAAAGACCGGAAATCTAGTAGCTATCAAGAACGTTACTGATTCCGATGATTTAATGATTATCAACAAATCGGGTATCGCTATCCGAATGAGCGTGGAAGATCTTCGGATAATGGGAAGGGCCACTCAGGGGGTCAAGCTCATCAATATAAAAGGCAATGATTCCATTGCGGCCGTAGCCAAGGTCATGAAGGACGAGGATGACTTGGATGAGGGTACCTTAATGGATATTGAAGTGAATACGGATGAAGATGGCACGGGAATTGATAAAAGTGATAGCGAAGAATCAAAACAATAAACACTAATAATTAATATACATTTTAAGATGAAAACTAAAGTTTTAATATTGGCGGCTTTATCCTTCACAATGATAAGTTTTGCTCAAAAAAACGAAATCAAAGCAGCCCAAAAAGCACTTAAGGCAGGAGATGCCACTTCTGCAAAAACAACATTGGAAGCAGCTTCAGAATCCATTTTGGGAGCCGATGTAAAGTTACAGGCACAATATTATTTTGTAAGGGGTCAGATTTATAACGATTTGGCAAAAAAAGGCGACAATAGTGCCTTTGAAGCATCGGTAAGTTCCTTTCAGAAAGTATTGGAACTAGAGAAGAAAAGCGGGAAGTCAAAATATTCCGCAGATACCGATCAATATATTTCTTCCCTGACGGCAGACTTAATAAACTCGGCCGTAACGGATAATGGTAATAAAAAATTTAAGGAAGCGGCGGAAAAACTATATATGGGCTACACCATTTCTCCAAAGGATACCATTTACCTATACTATGCTGCCAGTAGTGCTGTTAATGGAGGACATTATGAAGAGGCCCTAAATTATTATGATGAATTAAAGGCCGTGGGATATGATGGTAGTGGTACTGTATTTAAAGCGACCAACGTTGCTTCCGGAGAGGTAGAGGAAATGGATAAGACGCAAAGAGATCTTATGGTAAAGTCCGGTACCTATAAGGATCCGATCGATGAAAAGACCCCGTCCAAAAAAGCGGAAATCGTAAAAAATACCGCATTGATCTATACGCAGTTAGGGCAAGATGATAAAGCTTTAGAGGCATATAAGGCAGCAAGGGCAAACGATCCCGAAGATGTTAACCTTATTTTGAACGAAGCAAATCTTTATTTTAAATTAGGTGATAAGGATAGGTTCAAATCACTTATGTCCGAAGCTATTGCCGTAGCTCCGGACAATCCGGATCTATATTACAATGTAGGAGTGATCAATATGGAACAAGGAAATCTGGAAGAAGCAAGGGCGTCTTATAAGAAGGCACTCGAAATTAACCCTAGTTATACGAATGCCTATTTGAATCTTTCTACCACCTATGTCAATGAGGGTAACAGCCTTATTGATGAAATGAACACTTTGGGAAATTCAAAAAAGGATATCGCAAGATATGATGAGTTGAAGGCCATGAAAGACAATTTGTTCAAAGAGGGAGCGGAAATTTTGGAAGCGGCTTTAAAAACAAATCCGGATAATCAAAGTGTTTTAACCCAACTCAAAAACATCTATGGTGCAATGGGGGATAACGAAAATTTTATGAGAATGAAAAAACTACTAGGGGAATAACCCTTGAAAATACATTGAGTCGTCCTAAAATAGGTTGACCGATTTAAATAAATTTAGATTGATCCCGTGAAGCTAGCTTCACGGGATTTTTTATTGCGTATAAAAGTGTTTTCATATTAAGGGTCAAATGGGGTTTTTTTATATGATTTTTTTGATGACCCGAAGTTTGTGAGTATAATTCCTTAGGTCATTATTGAATATTCCCGTATGGTCCAAACGGTCTATTCGAACCTTTCCATTAACATGAACGATATAATTATTATCCATAATGATGCCTACATGATCTATAATTCCATTGGGATTATCAAAAAAGGCAAGATCGCCTGCTTCGCTTTCCTCTACAAAGCTAAGTGCCGCTCCCTGGGTAGATTGCTCTTCTGCCGTTCTTAAAAGGGAATATCCGTTTATTTTATAGGCCATTTGTGTAAAACCACTGGTGTCAATGCCAAAAGGTGTTTTTCCGCCATAAAGTTCCGGGGCATTTAAATAAAGTAATGCTGTTTTAATGATGTCCGCTCTTTCGCCTTTCGCATTCGCCATACTCCCTTCATGCTCCACGGATAATTTTTTGGACGTACTTAGGCATGATCCCAAAGGTATCGGGGTCAAAAAAGAATTTTTGTCCGTGACATAGGATATTAGATCCGCGGCATATTTTTTATTGGTTTCCCCATGAATTTCCTGATACTCCTCTTTGGTAATAAATCCCATTTGCCGATTAGGGATCCAACCTTCACATCGGTCAAAAGCTACTCTTATTTTAGACCAGTGTTTTCTGGATTCCAATATTTTAAAGTGCTCTCCAAATAAAAGCTGGGTAATCATTGCGGCAGATTCTTCCGCGGCATTTCTTACGGGAACTATACTCAATGAACAAATACCGTATTGCATGAATTTCTCTCCGAGCTATATTCTTTCTATAATCACTGCCGATGCGCCACCACCACCGTTGCAAATGGCAGCTGCACCTATTTTCCCGTTCTTTTGCTCAAGAACATGCAATAAGGTGATCAGAATACGAGCCCCGGAGCAACCTAAAGGATGACCTAAAGAAACGGCTCCGCCGTTCACATTTACATTATCGTCCGTAAGACCTAATAACTTCATATTGGCCAGGCCAACGACGGAGAAAGCTTCGTTAAGCTCAAAATAATCCACATCGCTTATAGAGATCCCTGCTTTGTCCAAAGCTTTGGGAAGTGCCTTTGCAGGAGCGGTAGTGAACCATTTTGGTTCATGTGCGGCATCGGCGTACGCCCTTATCTTTGCCAAGGGCTTCAAATTTAATTCCTCGGCTTTTTCCCTGCTCATAAGGATCAAAGCTGCGGCACCGTCATTTATAGTGGATGCATTGGCCGCGGTGACCGTTCCATCCTTGGAAAAAGCGGGCCTTAGATTTGGGATTTTCTCTAAAAATACATTCTTGTACTCTTCATCTTCATCTATAGTAATTGGTTCCCCTCGCCTTTGCGGTACGGGTACAGGAATTACTTCTTTCTTAAAATCGCCCCGTGACCAGGCGGTCGCGGCCCTTTTGTACGATTGTATGGCAAAACCGTCCTGTTCCTCCCTTGAAAATTCGTGTTCTACGGCACAGGCATCTGCACAAACGCCCATTGCATTTTGGTCGTACACATCTACCAAACCATCTCTTTGCATGCCGTCTATCAAAGAAGAAGGACCGAATTTTGTTCCGGCTCTCATATGTACGTAGTGGGGTATCGAACTCATATTTTCCATCCCCCCGGCAACTACAATAGAAGCATCTCCCAGGGCAATTGCCTGCGTGGCCTGCATAACGGTTTTCATTCCAGAAGCACATACTTTATTAACGGTGGTACAGGGAACGCTATCTGGAATACCCGCATAAATGGCCGCTTGTCTGGCAGGGGCCTGACCTGTTCCCGCCTGTACCACATTTCCCATTAATACTTCTTCGACCATGGACGGTTCCAAACCAATTTTTTCTAGTGCGCCCTTAATCGCGATAGCACCTAATTTTGGAGCCGGAACTGTCGATAATGATCCCATAAAACTTCCTATAGGTGTACGAACAGCGGAAACAATGACTACCTCTTTCATCTATTACTTTTTATTAGTGTTCATGAATCTTTAATTTCACCAAATTAATACATTGGCAAATACCAATTTTGATTATTATGGTCCATTCCATGATTTTAATCTTGTCTATTGGCGAAATTACTAAATTCCCGTTCAATCTTAGGGTATCCGAATCAATTCCTCATAATAAGGCTATATTTTTCTATTTTTGAAAAACACATTCCTAAAAACTGGTTTTTGGACAACTTATATAAAAAGCAATCGCTCATCTACAAGTATATTCTCTATATAGTTGCGATTGGATTCATTGTTTTTTTCTTTCCAAAAGGAGGCAAGTTTAAATATGAATTTCAAAAAGGAAAACCTTGGCAATATGAGAATTTATATGCACCCTTCGATTTTTCCATTAAAAAATCGGAAAACGAGTTATCCAAAGAAAAAGAGTTTATCACAGAGAATCAAATCAAGTACTTTAGATATCGTCAAGGGATTGTGGATACGGTGTATGAAGAATTCTTGGAAAGAAAGGATTCACAATGGGCAAAAACCGAGTTAAGAAGTACTCGGAGGATATTGGATAAGGCTGCAAAGGAAATTTTGGATTCTATATACCATAATGGGATTCCGGAAAATTTAAAAAACCAATTAAATGACCGATACGTGTTTCTGGTCAAGAACAATGAAGAAAAAAAAATAAGGACTTCCAATTTTTTTCGAATCACAAAGATCAATGATCTAATACAATCTGTATTACAAAAAAAAAGATTGTCCTCTTTTCAAAAAGAGTTTGAGGTACTTTTTTTCGATTTGATCGTCCCCAATGTCACTTATGACCAAAACCTTTCCGAAAGGACCTTACAAGATGCACTTTCAAAAATATCCTATACGCGGGGCACAGTCGATGAAGGAAAGCTTATCATAGCCAAAGGGGAGGTAGTAGAGGCGGAAAATCTAAAAATCTTAGAATCGCTTAAGGCGGAATATGAGTCCGAACTGTGGACGGCAAGCAACTATTATTATATCATTACAGGTTACACTGTTTTGGTAGCCCTGGTATTGATCATGCTTTTTCTTTTTTTAAAGAAATATAGACCCGAGGTTTACGGAAATAATACAAAAGTAACGTTCATCTTTTTTAATATTTTATTGATGGTGTTTATAACGACCATGGTGATAAAATATAACGATACACTTGTTTTTGTAGTTCCTTTATGTATACTGCCCCTTATCCTAAAAACATTTTTTGATGCCCGCTTGGGCCTTTTTGCGCACGTACTCGCCGTACTGATTTTGGGATTTGTGGTACCCAATAGCTTCGAATATATCTTTCTGCAGATCATAGCGGGGATAGTTACCATTTTAACGGTTTCCGAGCTTTACAAAAGAGCTAATCTATTTATTTCCGTTGGGCAGATCACCTTGATCTATATTATAGGTTACCTGGCTTTTCATATCATCCATGAAGGGAACCTCAATAACATTGCCTGGTTTACTTTGGGGCTGTTTCTGTTAAATGGTATGATTACCCTTTTTGTCCAGCCCTTGATATATATTTATGAGAAACTTTTTGGTTTGGTTTCGGATGTATCATTGCTGGAATTATCGGATACCAACTCCAGATTGTTAAAAGAACTTTCCAATAAGGCTCCCGGTACATTTCACCATTCTTTACAAGTGGCTAATTTAGCTGAGGCGGCCGCCAATAAAGTAGGTGCTAATGCCATGTTGGTACGGGTTGGTGCCTTATATCATGATATCGGAAAAATGAAAGACCCAACATTTTTTACCGAAAATCAGATTACCAATGTTAATCCACATGATGATATAAGCCCTAAGGAAAGCGCCCAAATTATTATCGATCATGTAATAGATGGTATAGAATTGGCCCGAAAAAATAATATTCCGGATAGGATTATTGATTTTATACGATCTCACCATGGGACTACCTTGGTCTATTATTTTTTTCAAAAGCAAAAAGAAATGGATGAAGAGATCAATGAACACGATTTTAGATATCCCGGGCCATTACCTTTTTCAAAAGAAACGGCCATATTGATGATGGCAGATGCCGTAGAGGCAGCTTCCAAGAGTCTAAAGGACCCGACTTTTCTTATGATCGATGAATTTGTGGACAGGATAATTGCAGGGCAAATGAAAGCGAATCAATTTTTGAATGCAGATATTACTTTTAAGGAAATAGCGGTAATTAAAAAGATATTCAAGCAAAAACTCACCAATATTTATCATCTTCGGATCGAGTACCCTGAGTAGGAGGCCGGTAATTTCAAAGATTAAAAAATGCTAAAAAATAGTTGCGATCTCGAATAGTATAAAGTACATTTGCATCCGCATTTTGTGCGATAGTTCATTGAGAAAATAAGAGGAGAGGTGCCGGAGTGGTAACGGAGCAGATTGCTAATCTGTCGACGCGTAAGTGTCGCATGGGTTCGAGTCCCATTCTCTCCGCAATTTTCTTTTGATTATATGGATAACTTTTCGGGGTGTAGCGTAGCCCGGTTATCGCGCCGCGTTTGGGACGCGGAGGTCGTCACGCAAGAGGCGTGACCACCCGAAAATAAAGTATGGAATATATAGTTTATATATTATATAGTCAAAAACGTTCAGGATATTATGTAGGTCAAACTAGTAATATTGAAAAGAGACTAGAGAGACATAATAAAGGTTTGGTTCCTTCAACAAAAGGCGGATTGCCTTGGCAACTGATAAAGACTTTGGAAGTCGCCAATAGGTCTGAAGCACTAAAGTTGGAAAACAGGATAAAGAAAAGAGGAGCTAAACGATTTTTAGAAGATAACCAGTTCGGGGTGTAGCGTAGCCCGGTTATCGCGCCGCGTTTGGGACGCGGAGGTCGCAGGTTCGAATCCTGCCACCCCGACAAACCTAGAAGTAGGTAATATCAAAACACTGTTAATCGTATGATTATCAGTGTTTTTTGTTTTTATAGATTTTATTTGATGCCAAATGAATCCATTAAAAACCAATAAAAAGGTTTGTAATTAGGTGTGCAATCGCTCACCAAAAATACACTAACTTTAAAGAGCTTTAGGGCATGATTTGACTTTCGCCTTTACAAATTATTGTTTAACAAAAGTCAATGAAACATGAAAACGAAAAGCACTTTCACGGTTATTTTCTTCACTAGGAAATCCAGAAGCAATCCCAACCAACTTTCCATTTATGTACGTGTTACCGTAAACGGTAAACGAGCAGAGATAAGTCTTAAAAGAAACATTGCCAACAGCCAATGGGATGCCTATAAAGGCAGGGGAAACACAGAAAAGATAAGGGCCTTAAACACTTATCTAGACCAAGTGTACGCCAAACTACTCCAATCCCATAAAGAACTGTTAGAGGAAGATAAAATCATATCCTCGGATGCTGTAAAGTCCCGATACTTGGGAGAAAATGGCAATAGTAAAACCTTACGGGAACTGATAAGTTATCATAACTGAAATATGGTTCGTGTATTGACCTCCTCCCAATTATAGAAAACCAAGCAGTTCTAACTAGGGGGAGCTTACAAAACAACCTCATAAGATTGTTTGTCTAATTCGTTTATCCCTTACTGAATCGGCGCTATACTATATTGCTCGGTTGGAAAGGGTTCAACCATTCCCATTTATCGTCTTGGCACTTAGGAAGCTCAAAAAGAAAAAGTCTGAACGAATCCAGTATTTATAAAAATACATTACAGCCGAAATAACCCCCTATATAAAACTAATTTCACCCTTAAAACGATTGATATTTTCGTTAAATTAATCTTTAATAAATCTTAAAGGAAATCCTAGTTTGGATTATGTTCAAAATGTATTGAAATCATCTAAATAGTATTTTTATTAATAAGAAATTTTATTGTCGTTTACATGAATAGAACGGATCAAAATATATTCCTGCAAAACCTAATGACGAAATTGGTTATCATTATATGTGTGCTTGGTGTGGGTTTCAATAACTTTTGCTACGGGCAATCACAAGCTATTTTTGATAAAATCAATCGTTCCAATGGACTATCCAACAATCGGATCAAAACTATTGTAAAAGAATCGGATGGATTTGTCTGGATAGGTACTAATAATGGGCTTAACAGATATGACGGCTATGATGTCAAAATATATAATCAACAAAATAGCAACCTTACATCCAACGACATAACCGATATATTGATCGACACTTCCAATAGAATTTGGGTTGCCACAAGTGGAGGTGGGTTGAATCTTTATGATTCCGACAATGATAATTTTGAAGTTTATAGAAACGATCCAAATGATAAATCTTCTATTCCATCCAATAATTTAAATATCCTTTATGAAGACAAAAAAGGCAACATATGGATCGGAACCGAGAATGGTTTTTGTCTGTATAACAGTAGTTCGAACGAGTTTATTACTTGGTTAAGTGGCTTCTCAAGTGGAGTTACTTGCTTTTTAGAAACCAAACAGGGATTGCTTATTGGAACATTTGGCGATGGGCTTAAAATGTATGATCAAGACGCTCAAATACTGACCAACATTTTCGAAAACAATTCAGATCTTAATTTTATTCATGCACTTGACAAATTAAATGAGGATGAAATTTTAATTGGTACCAGTGGTTCAGGATTACTTTTGATTAATACAAAGACAAAGCAAGTATCAAATTTTCTCAACGAGAAATTCAAATATGACGGGCATGCCAATATTATTCGTACAATTAAAAACGATGGGGATGGAAACCTTTGGATTGGTACGGATGGCAATGGGGTATTAAATATTGTCAATCCCAATAGTGAAGATTTCAAAGTAAAAAAGTACATCCATAACCCTCAAATGGCCACATCCTTATCGGGGAATGCTATTTACGATATCCTTATTGATGAAAAAACCAATGTCTGGGTCGGAACTGCCTGGAATGGCATGAATTTTTTGAACAGGAACGAAAATGTCAGCATTATTTTAAGTGATAGTGAAGGGGAAGTTACGGCTGCTGTCCTTTCCATATATAAAACAACCGATAGGTTTCTTATGGGCCTTGATGGTGGAGGGTTGACCATACGTGAAAATAATACGGGTAAATCCCTTATCAAAAAAGAAAATGAGGCAGGAGGCAGCTATATTCAATACATTATGCAAGCTTCAGATGGAACCTATTGGCTGGGAACCTTTGCAAATGGATTAATAAATTTTGACATAAATAAGGGGGTATTAAAAAAATTTCAATCTAAAAATGAACAAAACTCACTGAATTACAATGACATACGATATGTAATTGAAGATGGGGAAAACAATCTTTGGGTTGCTTCATGGGAAGGTGGGCTAAGTTATCTGGATACGAAAACCGATACTTTTACCCATTATAAGAAATTAAATGCACGAACGAACTCCATAAGCAGCAACAACCTTGTATCATTACAAAAAGATGGTAAATACTTATGGATTGCCACTTTTGGAGGAGGCGTGAATCTTTTTGATACCCAAAGTAAAGAATTCAAACAATTCAGATATGAAGAGAACAAAGAAAACTCACTGAGTTCAGATAACACTTTTTCAATATTAAAAGATTCCAAGGGATATGTGTGGATTGGAACGGCAGGAAATGGTGTTAACCGTTACGACCCGTACCGGGATAAGATTGAAAGGTTCGAGGATTATGAGATAATTCGATATGCATCCGTCGTTTCTATCATCGAAGATCGATCGGGCAAAATCTGGTTTGGAACCAAAGATGGTATACTCAATTTTGACTACGACAAAAACAAGTTTAACGGCTTCCCAAATCTACACGATGAATTCCATATTAACTCAGCTTTTATCGATGAAGCAGGAGTTCTTTATTTTGGAGGATTACGGGGAGTGATGTCTTTCGATCCAGCTAATTTTTACAATTCAGAAGAAGCCCCCAAAGTCCTCATTACAGATTTTAAACTTTATAACAGGTCCGTTTCGATAGATAAGGAAGGTATTCTCCGCAAAAATATCTTATTAACGGATAACTTGAGATTACCACACAATTTGGACGTTGTTACATTCAATTTTGCAGCGTTACAATACCCATTTTCATTAAGAAGACAATATGCGATCAAAATGGAAAATTTCGATGCAGAATGGAGAAATATTGGCAAAGAGCGTACTGCTACATATACAAACCTCCCTTACGGCGATTATACTTTTAAAGTTAAAAGCAGGGAAAAAGGGATGGACTGGAGCAGTAAGGAAGCCAGCATTGAAATTGAAATATTAAAACCGTATTGGTTGGAATGGTGGGCTTACCTGATCTACTTGTTATTCTTGTTCGTTCTGTTTTATTTTTTAAGAAAATATACCATTGCGTGGGAACGAATGAAAGCGAATCTGAAGTTAGAACAAATTACCAATGAGAAAAACAAAGAGTTGCACAATATTAAGCAACGCTTTTTTATGAATATATCCCATGAAATACGCACTCCGTTAACATTAATTATGGGGGCTTTAAACGGATTGGGCAAAGTCTCGCTTTCAACGAAAGATCAAAAGCGTCTTACAACCGTGGACAAGAACGCTACAAGATTGATGGATTTGGTGGAAGAACTCCTCAACTTTAGAAAGCTTGAAGCAGGCTCTATTGAATTGGAAATTGCCGAAAATGATATGGTAGGTTTTTTAAGGGAGATTTATCTTGCTTTTGGGCAAAAGGCAATAGATAATGATATTGATTTCCAATTTCATACTTCTTCAGAAAAGATTCAGGTATGGTTTGATAAAAAACAATTGGAAAAGACCATTTTCAACATCACATCCAATGCCTTTAAGTTTACTCCTCCAGGGGGTCAAATCAAGATTGCGATCAACATAGTAAAAAAGAAAGTATGCATACGAATTACAGATACTGGAGAAGGTATTCCCAAGGAAAAACTTTCAAAAATATTCAATAGGTTTTATCAGAATGCCGTTACCGAGAAATCAGGGTTTGGAATTGGGCTTTCTATTGCCCATGAAATCATAAAACTCCATTCGGGTAGTATTAAAGTAAAGAGTGTTGAAGGAAAGGGAAGTGAATTTATAATTCTATTGCCCATGGATAAAGCTCCCTACCCAAAAGAAGTCATAAACCATGATAAAGGAAGAGCCCTAACTGGTCCCGAGACTTCAAATGTGACGGATGATGTTGTAATTTCAGAAAATAATGAGTCGGCAGAAACTATTTTGGTTGTTGAGGATCATGAAGAATTGAGGCAGTACATCTGTGAAGTGTTGCTTGACCAGTCTTACGAATTAATTGAAGCAACAAATGGAATGGAGGGGCTGAATATGGCTATGAAACACATCCCCGATTTGATAATAAGTGACATTATGATGCCACAAATGGATGGTATGGCTTTTTGTGAATCCATAAAAACGAATATAGGCACTAGTCACATCCCCGTTATACTTCTTACTGCACGTACCTCAATAGATGACAAAGTAAAAAGTTATGGGATCGGGGCGGATGACTACATCACCAAACCTTTTAAAGAACCTTTGCTTTTGGCCAAAATAAAAAGCCTTTTGCATAACAGGGAATTGATTAGAAATAAATTTAAGACCGATGGTTTGATTTTGCCAAAAGAACTGGCCTTAAATAGAACAGACCAAGGTTTTCTTGAAAAATTGACTGAATTGATAGAAAACAATCTTGATGCTCCAGATTTTGGAGCAAACCAACTTTCTCGCGAAATGGGAATGAGTCATTCGGTACTCTACAAAAAGATAAAAGCATTGTCGGGAATGAACTTGATTGAATTTATACGAGATTATAAACTGAGAATTGCAAAAAGAGTATTGGAAGAACAGAGATATTCAGTAAGTGAGGTTTGCTTTATGGTTGGTTATTCAGATAGGAAGTACTTTAGAAAAGTGTTCAAACAAAAATTCGGGAAAAACCCTTCTGATATCCTTAAATGAAATTGATATCACATGTCAATGCCTGTGTTTATGGGTTTTAAATTAAATAAATCTGCTCCTTTGTCCTGATTCTTAACTGTTTTCAGTAAAAATACTTTCCCAAATTAAGTAGGGCTTGGATTAATTTCCAATTCTCCAATAACGATTTACCCCCTCCTCTCAAACGATTTACCCCCTCATATACCCCTTGGTTTATTTCCAACTTGCACTCATGAATAATTGCGGATATGCTTTACAATTAAAATTCTATGAAAAAGTATTAAGTAAGGCTTCAAACAAAAACTAATGTTGAATTAAAAAATGAAGAAATGAAAACAAAAAAATTAAATCCAGTGTTAATGGGAATGTATTTTTTCCTTTTAACACTTATGGTTGCATGTTCGAGTAGTGATGACACTCCAGAACCGGAACCGGAACCCAATGCACCTACAATAGCTCTGAACCAACCTACCGATTTAACGGATTTAAGGGTTTTGGTCGGAAGTCCATTGACATTTTCATTTACCGTCAATGCCGAAGCTGGTTTAAGTAGTGTATCCTTAAATGGGGAAAGTATCAAAAACTATGACGGAACTTCTACTGCCGATACCTTTACATACGACTTCACAGCACTGGAGAATGGCTCTAACAGTCTTGTATTTGTGGTAGAAGATGCACTTGGAAAAACGACATCACTTTCCGCAGTTGCTATCGAAGCGGTTGGAGACATAGGCTTTTTACTGGCGGACTTTGGAGGAGATTTTGTTTCAAGCACCATCGAAGTAAGGGCTTGGGAGACCGATAGAAGCATTAATGTGTTTAATATTACGAATGCTTTGGCACCGGAAACTACTACAGTGGAAACCGTGGGCAAGCAAAGCGAATATGTCTATGGTGCGGATAATCCAGATACAGAGGCACCAATAGAGTTCCAGGGAAAAGCAATGGCCATTTCTAAGATTGCCGAGCCAAATTGGGGCGGTTGGGACCATAATATATTCAACCTAGGTGAAGCGATTCCTTCCGAAATGATTAATGCCCTGCCTCAAGTGGCTGACCCTGTAGATGGAGGATTAACGACCGACAATACGAAAGTAGTACAGATAGATGCCTATTATGATGATACGGTAGATGATGATTGGTCATTTTCCGATATTGCTGCTATCGATGGTGATGCGCCCCAAGGGGCTGATAAGACCGCAGGTTACCAGGTTGAATTAACCTTAATTAATTATGCGCAACATTCGGTCAACTGGGATGGTGCAGGTTTTTATATCAATTATCGTGCTCATATAACAGAGCCTAATAAGTGGGTTACTTTAACATTTGAATTGTTGGATAATTCTAGGTTGGGGAGCTTTTATGGGGTTAATGAAGAGGCACCAGGGCCCGATCAGGTCGATGGTTTTAAAATCGTCGGGAATGCTGGGTACACTGGTATGGATCAAAACCCGGTATACTTTAGAAATTTGAGAATAGTGGATGCCCAGTAAAAAAATAAGAAGAAAATTTAGCTAGGTTTTAATTATAGTTAGTATGGTAAAAGAGGGGCCCATTGTAAACTAATGTGTCTCTTTTTTGCCAATTTTTGCACCAAATTCTCTCATGTGGAGGTACTTCCAGACCTGCTGAGGAAAGAGTATCGTTTATCAATTCCCATTTAATTTTAACTATACATCAAATGATTAAAAAACAATACCTGCATGTATTGCTATTCTGTCTTTTTGGCCTTTTGGCCCAAAACGGGTGGGCGCAAATTCAAAAGACTATTACTGGCCAGGTCACTTCGTCAACTGATGGAATTCCTCTTGGTGGCGTGTCTATTGTTGTTAAAGAAACCACAAACGGCACCGTTACTGATTTCGACGGTTATTACTCAATAGAGGCCCAAGAAGGTGATATATTGACATTTAGTTATTTAGGGTTCAAAACCTTAGAAAGGACCGTTTCCGATAATCTTAGCATAAATATTGCTCTGGATGAAGATGTTAGCAACTTGGACGAGGTGGTCGTTGTTGGTTATGGAACCCAAAAGAAAAGTGATTTGACCGGTTCCGTTGTTTCTGTAAAAGCGGAAGATTTCAACCCCGGTCCTGTTGTTTCGGTGAGCAATCAACTTCAAGGCACTGCTGCTGGTGTTGTATTGTCCCAAAACAGTGCACAGCCCGGTGGTGGTTTTAGTGTGAGGATCCGTGGTAGAACTTCAATTAACAGTAGTAATGAACCTTTGTACGTTGTTGACGGATTTCCTATAACCAGTGATCCCCCTACAAACAATGTTACAGGCTCGACGGTAAGACAATCACCGTCAAGAAATCCATTGAATACATTAAATCCGGAGGACATTGAATCCATTGAAATTCTTAAGGACGCATCGGCCACGGCAATTTATGGTGCCAGAGGTGCTAATGGAGTGGTTTTAATAACCACAAAAAAAGGGAAATCTGGAAAAGCTTCTATAAACTATAGTTCTTCTTACACCGTCTCCACTCCGACCGAGTTATATGATTTACTGAACGGAAGCGAGTTCGCTCAAGTCACCAACGAGGAAGCCGGGGCTCCCATTTTTTCCGCAGCACAGGTAAATACTTTGGGTGAAGGTACTAACTGGCAGGAAGAAATATTGAGAAATTCCAGTTTATTTGGTCATTCGTCTACAGTTCAAAAACATCAGATTTCATTTAGTGGAGCAACCGATAAGGTGAACTATTACATTTCGGGAAACTACTATAAAAATGAGGGGTTGGTACAGAAAACCGGTTTAGAGCGCTTTTCAGGAAGATTAAATCTATCTACTCAAATCTCGAAAAAATTCAAATTGGGATTAAACTTAACCGCAACAAGGACAAAAGATCAGTTGGTGAACTCAGGTTCTGGAGACTCTGAAAACGCCGGTGTATTTATAAATGCTAGGCGTTGGTCTCCCGCTGTGCCAGTTTTTGACCAAAATGGTAACTTTTCTGTACACCCTTCCTTTCCTACACAGATATCCAACCCGGTATCTATTTTGAATATTGACGATGAGATTGTAACAAAAAGAGTATTGGCTACCTTTTATGGAGAATATGAAATTTCTGATGGCTTAAAAGCAAAATTGAATTTAGGTATTGATGATCAAAACATTAAAGGCAGGGCCTTTATCCCAACAACATTGTTGAGAGGGGAACAATTGAACGGCGAAGGGGAACTTAGAAATGAAATCATTGAAAATTTATTGGGTGAGTTCACCTTGAATTATTCCAAGCAATGGGGCGACCATTCTTTGAATGCCTTATTCGGGTATACGTATCAAGAGTTACGAAATGAAAGCTTTGGTGTTGTGGCCTCTAATTTTTCCAATGAGACCATTAACATAAATAACCTTGCCGTAGCACAAAATGCAGATAGACTTTTTTCGTTCAAAGCACAGCCCAAATTAATTTCTTATTTGTCTAGGGTAAATTATTCATGGAAAGACAGATATTTATTCACCTTCAGCTTTAGAGCGGACGGGTCTAGTAAATTCATCAATAATCCCTGGGGATATTTCCCATCGGGCGCTTTTGCTTGGAAAGTTCATAAGGAAAACTTTTTTAAATCAGAGGTAATAGATGAGTTTAAGGTTAGGGTTACTTATGGTGTAACCGGAAATCAGGAAGTTCCCAGTCAAATATCACAACAAGTTTTTGGCACGACCGTCCCTTTTGCGGTAGGCTTGGACGCTGCTCGTACAAATGGTTTGGCAGCGATAAACCCCGGAATTCCGGATTTAAGGTGGGAAAGCACTTCTCAATTGAACTCAGGAATAGATTTAGCTTTATTTAACCGTAAATTATCCATCTCGGCAGATTTATATTATAAGCTGACATCTGATATTTTATTAGAATTTCCGCTTCCCCTTTCATCTGGTTTTACCACAACTATAGCAAACAGGGGAAAAGTGAAAAACCAAGGGGTTGAATTGGGTGTTCGCTATAGTGACAATCTTACGGATCAATTAAGATGGACATCGGCCTTTAATATCGCTTACAATGAAAACAAGTGGGTCGATAGAGCTGGTCAAGCCATAAACCCATGGGTAGATGAGTTCGGCTCTACGGAAGATGAGTACGGTTATATTGTAGATGGTATTTTCAGAACACAAGAAGAGGTAAACAATAGTGGGCAAAGAACCACAGCTGAAAATGTTGGCGATAGTCCCGGGATGTTCAGGTTTAGGGATGTTGATGGTGATGGAGTCATCAGAAATACAGATCAAGTTCTCTTAGGTGTAAGACAACCTAAAGTTACCGGAGGATGGAACAATAGTTTTGAGTATAAAAATATTGACCTCAACTTCTTTTTTCAAGGTTCTTTCGGGAATGTTCGTCGAAATGGAATCAGAGCACGATTCGAAGATGTGGGCGATATATTGCTTTCCCGTAATAAATTGGCAACGGTTTTGGACCGTTGGACCCCCAATAACCCCAATGGCAGTATTCCTTCCGGTCAGGCCAGTATTTCAGGATTCGGTAGTCGAAGTGGTAATTCGGTTTATGTGGAAGATGCCTCATTTGTGCGGTTAAGAAACGTAACACTGGGATATACGTTTAAACCGAAGCAATCAGCTTTCGATAATTTTAGAATCTATGCTGATGTGCAAAACTTATTTGTGATTACGAAATATACGGGGCTGGACCCTGAGACCGACGATGATTTCCCAAACCTGAGGTCATTTACCTTAGGATTGAACGTCTCTTTTTAAAGGACCATAATTTTTATAAAATTAAAAAAATGAGCTATGAATAAAATTAAAAACTCAATTCTAATAAGCATATTTTGCATGGTAGTATTTTCCTCCTGCGATCAAAGCTTAGAAGAGGAATTGTTCGATGTCGTATCGACCAATAATTTCTTTCAAGATGATGAGGACATCATCAATGCCTCGAATGCCATTTATTCAAATTTGAGAGGGCATAACAGAACCACGACCAATGATCCAGGATGGGGGTTATATACCTATGCGGATAATGTTTCACTATTTCACCACGGGGATGCTCCAACAGATGTATTTGAGTCTTTATGGGCAGACGGATTTCCTGGGGGTTTTTGGGGAAGGCTCACACTTTTCACCTTTAACCAAAGTAGTGCCACAGACCCCTACAGAAAATTGTTCGAGGGGGTATCAATTTGTAATAATATTTTAGAAAATGTGGCTTCCGATAATGAAGAACTGAGTGAGGAAATTAGAAATAGGGTAAGGGGCGAGGCTTTTTTTGGGCGCGCTCTGCATTACTATTACCTGTATAATATGTACAGAAATATCCCCCTGATAACCGAAGTGAATGGAGATCCTTTCTTTTTGCCCGAACAAGCGAATCCACAGGATATTTTCGAACAGATGGTCAGTGATCTTGAGTCAGCTATTGGGTTGTTGCCGGCAACTTACGCCAATGAAGATTATGGCAGATTTACACAAGGAGCCGCCTATGCTTTGCAAGCAAGGTTATATTTAAATGAGAAAATGTGGGTGGAAGCAGCGGAAAGCGCACAAAATGTAATGAATTTGGGAGTATATCAAATTGTCAACGATTTTAACTCAATTTTTGCTCCTGACAATACGGGAAATCCGGAGATTATTCTATCGATGGTATCCTCAAATGCTGTGGCGGGAATTGGAAATGTTTTTGTTGCAACAACTGCCCCGGCCGATTTTGTAAGCTCATCTTGGGGAGGAGCGCGCGTACCGGATTCATTCTACGATACCTTTGATTCCGAAGATATTAGAAGAAGTGTTCTCTTAAAGGAATATGAGAGCAATACAGGTCAAATAAGACAAGTGACCGATGGTGCGATAATTCTTAAATACGGTATTGACGATGGGAGAATAGGGCCATGGGCTTCCAATGATATTGTGGTGGACCGATATGCGAATGTATTATTGACCCGGGCCGAAGCGCTAAACGAATTGAACGGTCCTAACCAAGAATCCATTGACTTAATCAATCAAATTAGGGATAGAGCCTTCAATAATGATAACTCCAAAAGAATCTCTTTGAGTGATTTTGCTTCAAAAGATGATTTACGAGATCACATTTTGGCGGAAAGGGCCTGGGAGCTTTACAGTGAAGGCTTTCGAAGAGAGGATTTGATCCGTCACGGAAAGTTTATATCAAGTGCGAGAGAAAGAGGCTTGTTGGCCCAGGACCATCAAGTATTATATGCTATTCCGCAGTCCGAACTCAATAGAAATCCTAACCTTGATCAGAATCCGGGATATATAAATTAAATCAAAATTAAATATGAAGGTGCAAATGGGAAGACGACTTGGTTTAGGGATAAAGATACTAAACATTAAGGCTGTTGTTTGCTTTGCGATTTTGTTTCAGTTATTTCTAACCATTTCATGTTCATCCCCGACCTCTATATATGATGAGTCGGAAAACCCTCAGATAGAGCCTGAAACAATGGCACCGAATAGTTCTTTTGCATTAGGAGCAGACCTTTCCTATGTAAATGAAATGGAGGATTGCGGTGCCGTTTTCAAAAATTCTGATGGTTTAGAACAAGATCCTTTCCAAATTTTCAAAGAAGCTGGAACCAATCTTGTTAGGGTACGATTATGGCATAATCCACAATGGACCTCATATTCCAATCTTGATGATGTAAAAAAAACAATACAGAGAGCCAAAAATAACGATATGCAGGTTTTACTTGACTTTCATTATTCTGATACTTGGGCCGATCCAGGGCGTCAAGAAATTCCGGAAGCTTGGGAAAACCAATTGGAGAATACCGCTGATCTTGCAAAACTACTGTACGATTATACCTATGATGTTCTCTATGATCTGGGAAACTTAAAGTTATTGCCCGATGTCGTTCAGGTCGGAAACGAAATCAATCCAATGATCTTACAAAAGGGCGAGTTAAAATGGCCCATCGATTGGAGTCGAAATGCTGCACTTTTGAATAACGGAATTAAAGCTGTAAGGGATATTTCAAATGAAATGGAAAAGGAAATTGGTGTAATGCTACATATTGCCCAACCAGAAAATGCGATATGGTGGTTTGAACAAGCTGCAAACAATGGTGTTACTGATTTTGATTGGATAGGACTCTCATATTACCCTATTTGGTCAGAATTCAATTTGTCAAACGTCGGCGAAGCTTTCGCCAACTTGATAACTACTTATGAAAAGAGACTTATGGTAGTAGAAACTGCCTATCCATTTACACTAGAAAATATTGATGCGGCAAACAATATTTTGGGACAAAATGCATTGTTGATGGAATTTCCCGCTACAGAACAAGGCCAATATAATTATCTTAAAAGGCTTAAGGAAATCATAGAAATTTCCGGTGGTGAAGGCTTAATATATTGGGAACCTGCATGGGTTTCTACCGGATGCAACACATTATGGGGGCAAGGTTCTCATTGGGACAATGCAACCTTATTCAACCATGAATCCAAACCCACTAAGGGAATGGATTTCTATTCATTGAATAATTAATTTTCTAATCTTTAATCACTTACGATAAATGAAAAAAGGTATCGCAGCTGTTTTTATAATTTTTGCATTTATAATGATTAGCGGACTCATGGCGTACGTTTTAAAAACCGAATCAACACGACAAATCATTGATTTTAACAAGGAATGGGTTTTTAGTTTGGATAGCGAATTTTCGCAAAGCTATCCTGTAGATATACCCCATACACCTAAAGTTGAACCCTTGGTTGTCAACAACCAGTGGCAGGGGACCATGTGGTACAAGAAGGAGTTTGAACTCGCCCCGGGCAACAACAAAAAGGTCTTTCTTCGATTTGAAGGGATAATGCACGAGTCGGATGTCTGGTTGAACGGCATACACCTAAACCACCATATGGGCGGTTATCTGCCTATCGGTATCGACTTATCAAAACATTTGAAAGAGGGGAAGAACACTTTAACGGTAAAAGCGATCAATACCGATAACCCGGTCATTCCACCTGGAAAACCATTAAAGGATCTCGACTTTAACTATTATGGTGGGATTTACAGGGACGTTGAATTGATCACAAAAAACGATGTTTATGTTTCGGACCCTATGTTGGCCAATAAAACCGGTGGGGGAGGAATACTGGTCCATTTTTCGGACATATCCGGTGAATCGGCAAGATGCAGCGTAAAGATCCATGCGATGAACGGATCCGGTCAAGAAAAAGAGGTATATGCCGAAGTTGCCCTAACCGATGGTAGCGGAAATAGTATCAGTCAAGAATCCCCTAAGGTATCAGTGGGCCCGAACCGTGATAACGAACTTTCCATCTCATTGGATATTGATAGACCAAAGCTTTGGAACACGACATCCCCCCATTTATATACATTGACAACAAAGCTGTACAGCAATGGACAAAAGGTAGACAGTCTCTCCCAAAAAGTGGGCGTTCGCAAAATCGAACTGAACAAAGAAGGCTTTTTCTTAAACGATAAAAAAATGTACCTCCGCGGGACCAATAGGCATCAGGAATACCCCTATGTCGGTTATGCCATTTCCAATGAGGCCAATTATCGCGATGCGATCAAGATAAAACGGGCAGGGTTCGAT
>NZ_JBLFEQ010000017.1:0-26969 GCF_047345125.1 Maribacter spongiae
TCAAGACAAGGGTGCTGTCCAAAATCACTGCCTTGACAATGGTTCAGTTCGTTAACAGGTTCGTCTTTGATAGAAATATAAACAACATTAAAATCAGCATTGTTTAAAATGCACAATGGGTTTCAATTATAATATTATTATCATAAACAGTTTTATTAAACTAACGTTCGGCAGTTTTCCATAGTTCGTTCATTTGCTCTAAAAGTGAATCAAAAACACGTTTATTATTTTCATTCTTATGGATAACGAACAAAGGACAGTGTCGACCTCCATTTTTTGTCAGATAAGGTTCAAAATAAATAACATCATCAACCTGTAAACAAAAAGATACAATTGAAAATTCCTTCTGTCGTTTTACCGCAAACAATTTATCCGGATGTTTTTTATAAAAATCTAACCACTTGGTATAATTTTCCTTACAATTCCTCTTTATATGTCCAGAATTTTTCCCTTCATCAGACTCCCTAACATCAACATATAAAGCGTCTTCATGATGTAACAAAATTTTCACATCGCACTGATTATCCGCACTAGTAATTTTCTTTTCAACCGTATCTTCTACTTTAGGTGTTGAAGTAAACGAATTCCCGGATATCGATACCAAGAAAAAATCTTTTTTTGCCTGATGTAAAAATTCGATCAAATGATTTTCCAACCACATCCTATTCGGGTAAACATTATAAAACAAGTTTGTGTCTTTTGTGTTTTTATATAAGCGATGATAATAAACATAGAGAACATACATAGTAAACGTGATGCTAGTAAATACTGACAATGTTACCAAAATCGCCCATTTACCTATATTTTTACCACAAATTTTCTCAAACAAATAGTCCCCAAAACCAAACGGTTCAAATAATGCCCAAAAGAATACATAGGACATCCAAAAGCTTAAAAAAACTGAGGAAACAACAAGTGGGATTATTTTTATTCTTCTATAGTCTGGTTGGTCTTCATTATTAAGCCACTTGAAAATTTCTAGCATATTTAACTATCTTTTATTTATTAATATATCGTGAAGTTTTATAGGATGTTCTCCCTAAATAAAATTTCAGCGATTGAATATAATAATATTAGATGAAAAAATAATAGATATGACTTATTCCTATTTATTGATTGTCTAGACTTTTCTTTCTAATTGATTCCCATTTAAAAAAAATGATATCAAAAGTATCTTAACCAATCTTGAAATTAGTTTTGTAAAAAATACTATGGAATAAATAATAAGGCTTTATCGTTTTATAACAAAATATTAAAAGTCAAATTTATAGGTAGCACCACCCAAAACCTGAAATCCCTGTACCGGATAATTGGCCCAGCGTTGATAGTTGTTATTCGCTATATTGGCCACTTTCGCAAAAATAGAGAATTGATCGTTCAAACGATGGCCTACATGGGCATTGGCATCAAAAAAACTATCCAATGTAATCTGTATGGCCGGAAATGAAGCCGGTGGAACATTCTGTATGACCACACTGGAAAAATCTTCCCGCTCTCCCACATAGAATAAATTGACTCCCGCAAACCACTTTTCCCCTATTTGATAATCCATAAATAAAGAACCCTGTATATCCGGACGGTTCCAAGCCGGATTATCGGTTTCGGTATCATAGCTATATACCTCGGCGTTTACCCCTAAGGTAAAATTACGGTTAACATCTACATTGAGCTCACCAAAAATGCCAATGGTCTTTATATCGTCATAAAACACCTCAAAAGAATTGCCATAATAGTAACCCTTTTCATCGTTTCTAAAATCGTTCCGAGGATTTAGTTTAAAAAGAGGGCTGCGATTTTCGGCCGTATAGGAACCTTTAATGTTATAACTTAAATTGGGCAATAATTGCCCTTTTAGACCAATGTAAGCATCATACTGCGTATCCGTAGGTTCAATCCGTAACGTTGGAGAAATAAACGGATTCCCATCCACAAAATCATAATAGGAATTCTGTTTTAATTCCCCTTCTATTCCCCCATAGGCAATTACGGTTTCATCGAGCAATCGATATGATGCCGTCACCGCGGGATAGATATAAATATCACTATCATTGTTCTCCAAATCCGTTCCAAATACTATGCTTACGCCCAAGTTCAAGGACAGGTCGTCACGAAGCATAATCAATCCGGGGCTGATTCCCATTTGTAGATTGGAATATTTAATTCCCTGATCGTTTGAAGCGTTATTTAAACCGGCATTTTCAAAATCACCGCTTACATAGTCCACTTTAGCCTTAATACTTAAGGATTCTTCATTCAATGGAAATTCAAGACGGGTATTTAAAATAGCCCGGTTCTCACCGGTTTTAACAGCATCCCAAAACCTTCTATACTGTATATCCGCCCGTTGAAAAACAGCATCATCCACATTGATATGGGCCCCGATCTCCGCCATGTAATAATTCTGGCGTTCATCTATGGCCAAACCCGAGCTATCAAAATCTTCCGGAAGTCCATACCAATTGTATAATTGATGCTGTACGCCTATATCCGCTCCCCAATCCAGGTCACGGTCCCTCTTCTTAAAAGAAGCATCCAGTCTAGTATTGGAGAAAATATTATCCAGTTCCACACCATCAATATCCCCTCTGGAAGAATTATGATCCAATCCGATGGTATAACCGGATTCCCTATCGATTTTATGACTTGTATAAAAATTGGCCATAATATTTGCGGGATTGCCCCCTCCGGCCGAAGCATAGGAATTAAACAGCACGGGAGGAGGCGTTTTTTCCACCCTACTGGCCGCACCTTTGGAAGGTGTAAACGTAGAGGCTACCGGAACCGAAAAAATACTATAATCTATTTTTTTCTTTTGCAATACGATAGAGTCGTTTAAATTGGGGGGCGACTTAATTTTAAACGCATCCGAAACTGTAGGGGTATAGGCTTTGGTGACCGTAACGGTTTCTGTTCCAATATCTTTTGTCTCCGTTTCCTGAGCCCTGCCGAATTGCCCCCCTATACATAACAAAAGAATCCCTATTGTAATACTGTTGTGCATATGTGCTCTGTTCTGGTACATTAGTTTTGATCTGGATTTACAGAGGAATTGCTTTGTGCCTCTTTTGATTTGATGATGGCCAATTCGTCTTTGGCGTCGCTAACGATTTCCGGATATTGCTCAAAATTATTGATTACACTTTCTAAAATATACGTGGCCTGGTAGGCATCTTCCAAGGCGTAAAAGTTTTTGGCCATAAGCATCAATCCTTTTCCTCCCCATTCCTTATAAGTAGCATAATCCTTTGCCAATTTTTGAACAGAACTATTTGAGGATTCATAATCCCGATTCTTATTCTTAAAATATGCATCATAATACAAAGCCTCCGCAGCGGTAGCTCCAGAAGCGATCTTCAACACCTGTGCATAGGCAGTTTCCGCTTTGGCCTCATTATTGGTAGCTATAGCCGACCGGGCGATCATGATCTGGGCATCACTCTTAATACGGTTATCTATACCCGGTGTGGCCAAAACTTTGTCCGCGTACTCCAACGTCTTCGTATAATTGCGTTGTTCATAATAGCCTTTCATTAAATTGGATCGTGCAAAGGTCCTGTTTTGTTGAATATTCGCCTGATCTTCCAATTTAAGAAGGTAAGGTAAGGCCATTTTATAATCCCGCTCGCCAATATACACCTCACAGACCCTGGTCAATGCCTGTTCCGCATATTCGCTGGAACTCCTGTCCGCTACATATTTATAATAGGGCAATGCGGTTTCTTTTTCCCCTTTGCCAAAGTAGAGTTGTGCCAAGCTGAAATTCGCATTTACGGCATGAAGCCCATTAGGGAACTGTTCAATATAGTTTTTATACCCTCGGATGGCCGCATCCTTATTACCGTCCCTATTTTGTTTCTGGGCCGATTCAAAACTCGCATTGTCCAACTCGGTATCGGTCACCTCCACAAAGTCCAAATTACGAACCCAGGCCGCATATTCATCGACCCTACCCATATCCACATAAACCAATTTTGCCGTAGCCACCGCCTGTATGGCCTCCTGGGTATTTGGATAGTCCCGCACCACGCTCTTGAATTTGGCGAGCGCATCATCGTTCCTGCTCCCATTATAATGTACCAGCCCTTGCCGCATAAGTGCCTGGGGTACCAGGGAACTTCCCCTATATTCATTTATAAGCCTATCATAGGCCCCTAATCCCCGATTTTCATCTCCGGTGGCAACATAGGAATTGCCCAATTCGAACAAAGCATCATCCTTAAAACTGGATCTGGGATATTGGGCAACAAAGCTTTCCAGGTTTTCTATTTTTTTTGCGTTGCGATCCACAAAACCATAACTCATTGCCTTTTGATAGGCAGCATAATCTTTTTCGGGACCGGTTAAGGCCAAAGCCTTATTATAGGTTTCAATAGCAGGCCAGTATTTACGGGTAGCAAAATAAGAATCTCCCAAACGGAGGTAACCGTCGTTCAATTTTTCAAGTTCTCTTCCCCCCCTATTCGTGAACGCATTAAAATATGTAATGGCATTATCATAATCTTTTTGTTTAAAATAGGCATAGGCCAAACTGTAATCTATATCCCTGTACGCTTCAACATTTTTAGCGTTCGGGTTTTGTTTAAAGGCCGAAAAACCAACGGCAGCTTCATCAAAGCGATTCAATAGGTAATCCGCTTCGGCCTTCCAATAGGTTGCCCGTGCCTCAAAAAGACTGTTGGCGCTACTTTTCAAGGATTTTTCCAGATGCTCCGAAGCTCTACCGTAATCGCTTTCCATAAAGAGTTCTATGCCTCTGTAATACGCTACTTTTTGATAGGTTTCTTTGCTCGCATAATTTTTGTTCTTTTCCAAAAGCTCCATGGCTCCCGCAAAATTTTTAGAGGTAATAAAGGAATCCACCAGTAAGGTTTGCATTTCCTGTTGATGCCCGTCATTGGGGTATCTTTCCAAATAATCGGTAATGACCTGTGGTACGGATTCATAGGCATTTCCTATTTCATAGCTCAATCTGGCATAATTCAAAAAGGCATCTTTCTGGATATCCGGGCTAAAATCCATCTGCGAAGCGTTTCTAAACGCATTTAGGGCTTCCTGTTTTTTATCCAATTTCAAATAGCATTCCGCCAGATGATAATAGGCGTTTTGAGAGACACTATTGGTTCCCCCGATAATCTTATTGAATTGTTGAACGGCATTCCCATAATCCTTTTGTTTGTAATGGCAATAGCCCAACAGGTAGTAATCCGTGTTGTTCCATTTTCCGCGTTTTCCCTTGTATTGCGATAAATAGGGAATGGCATTACTATATTGTTCCAGATTGAAATAGCTTTCCCCTATGATCTTGTTCAGTTCGGAAATTTCCTTTCTGTCGGATTTGGGCAACTGTTTTTTTGCCAGGGCAATGGCCTCCTGGAACTTGCCCAGTTTAAAATTCATATCGGCCTGATAGTAACTTAGTTTTTCTTCCAATACATCCTGATCTGTAATTTGGTCAAAACGCTCGTTGGCCGTTTCATAATCATCTTGCTGGTAAGATATGTATCCCAAATAATACTTTGCCTGCGAACCATAGACTGGTGAACCGGTAACTTTTTCCAAGTAACGTTCCGCCTCTTGGGCCTTTCTGGAAGCGAAGAGTGCATACCCGTAATTAAAATTGAACTTATCTGTTTCACCCAGGGACAAGGCATTTTGATCTACTTTATTGTACCATTTTAAGGCGTACGGATATTTTCCTGTTTCAAAATAATATTCGGCCACATCGGCAAAGGCGGAATTCCTTTTGGTGGACGTCGGATATTTTTCCACAAAGTTCTCCATGAGTCGGTCCGCCCCCAATTGGTTCAAACGTACTGCGGCATTGGCAACATAATAAGCACTATTGGCAGCGGTTTCTTCATCTTTGGTCGTGGCCTTTACCTTTTCGAACAAGGTCTGTGCTGCCTGATATTGCTCGTTGTTGTACAACCTTAGCGCATCTTGAAAATCTTTATGTTCATGGGTATAAATTCTGGTCTGCTGGGATTGGGCAATCCAAACCGTTCCAAATACCAAAGGAATAAAAGCGGTGATTTTTTTGAGCATAGTGTTCTTGACTATTAACAATTACCGGATATCAAAAAGGATAACGGCAAATATTGTTCCTAAGTATGTTAGTCTTGCTTTTCGTTCTTCATGTTTTATCGAACATTCTGCCCATCAAACTATAAACCTGTTCCATATAATGACATTTTTATAATCAAAATTTTAAGATTTCGGTAAATAAAAGTGCTTGTATCGGATGGTTGCATATGGCCTAAAAACATTCCGTACAAAGGAAAAGATTTTGAAGAACAGTTCCCCAATATCGTGCGGAACTTATTATTTTTATATCAACATTGATATTATGGAGGACACTATTTTAGAATTAAGGGATGTAGCTATTTTCCAAAAAGAAAACCTTATCCTAAACGATATAAGCCTACAGATAGAAAAAGGCGAGTTCGTTTATCTCATTGGAAAAACGGGCAGTGGAAAGAGTAGCTTTATGAAAACCCTTTATGGAGATCTGCCCTTAAAAAAGGGGGAGGGCAAAATAGTTGACTTTGACCTGAAAGCCTTAAAAGAAAAGGACATTCCCTTTCTCCGCAGAAAACTGGGCATTGTTTTTCAGGATTTTAAATTATTGCCCGATCGCAATATTAATCAAAACCTGCTTTTTGTCCTTAAGGCCACAGGATGGAAAGACCAGGCAAAAATGGATGCCCAAATACTGGAAGTTTTGGAAAAAGTAGGCATGAAGACCAAAGGCTTTAAATTTCCGCATGAGCTTTCCGGTGGTGAACAGCAACGTGTGGCCATTGCACGGGCCTTGCTCAACGATCCCGAGCTTATTCTAGCCGATGAACCTACCGGCAACCTTGATCCGCAAACCAGTGTGGAAGTTATGAAAGTGTTACAGGAAATCAACAAATCCGGCAGGACTATCTTAATGGCCACCCATGACTATGCGCTTATTCTCAAATACCCATCCAAAACTATAAAATGTGATGCAAACCGGGTTTTTGAAGTAGTGCAAAAAGCGGTATAAATCCTCGAACGCAAAATAAGCATGTACTTAAATAGAGCCAGAATAGTTTAACTGGCCGAAATTGTAAGCTATGGTTTTCTGATAAAAATCACAATAAAACCCAGGGACAAAAGTTATAGATAAAGGCCAAATTATAGTGTACGTCATATTGGCCTTCTAAAAAATAACATAATCATCATGAAATCATTCTTCATTTCCATATACTTTGTCCTGTCCCTGTTCCATACCCCTATTTTGCAAGAGACCCGAAAAACAACGGCAACATTTGATGGGTATGTCAACAATCAATTTAAATTTACCAATAGTGAAGGAAATTCATTCACATTTCATTCCATCTCCGATACTGCAAAGAATACTTTTGATCTGACCCAGGATAAATTTAAGGGCGTACTGTTCTATATCTCTTTTGAAATGATTCAAACACAGGACAAAACCAGTCCTAAATATACTATAGTCGGGCTAAAAAAATTAGAATAAATGGTTTTTGAACCAATTATTTCTTCTACACTTTGTTCAACTCTTAATTTTTAAAAGAACCCATTCTTTTTTGTTACTTTGCGGCGATCAATAAAAACACACAATGGAAGTTCTTGGTATTGATATTGGCGGTTCTGGAATAAAGGGAGCCATAGTAAACGTGGAAACAGGGGAAATGTTGACACAACGGCACCGGATAAAAACACCAAAGACCAGAACTCCCGAGGACATGGCCTCTGTAGTGGCACAACTTATAGCACATTTTGATTATAAAGGGAAAGTGGGGTGTGGTTTTCCTACGGTTATAAAAAAAGGAATCTGTAAATCTCCGGGGAACCTGGATCCCAGTTGGTTGGGGGTTAATGTTGAACAGCTTTTCGAAAAGAAAACAGGGCTAGATTTTACCGTTATAAACGATGCCGATGCCGCCGGTTATGCCACTATGACCTATGGAATAGGTAAAGGGGAAAAAGGCTTTGTCCTAATGATTACCATTGGTACCGGATTGGGCAGTGGCGCTTTTTTGGACGGAAGATTGATCCCAAATTTTGAACTGGGACAAATACCGTACAAGACCTATAAAAAAATTGAACTTTGGGCCGCGGCTTCGGCAAAGGAACGGGAAGAACTCACTTATAAAAAATGGGGAAAACGGTTCAATAAGTTCTTACAATTGGTCGATCTGATCGTCTCACCCGATCTTATCATTTTAGGTGGGGGCACTTCAAAGGAATTTGATGAATTCAAGGATTGTATCACCATAGATACCCGGGTAATTCCCGCTAAATTAAGAAATCAGGCAGGAATCATTGGAGCGGCTGCGGCTACCATGCACAAAGCTCCCAAGGTATAGTCTATCAGAAAAGGTCTTTTATTTTGCATGCCTGAACGGTAGGGGACTTTAATTTAAGCTTTAAACGTACCATAACATAAAAAGCCCCGGAATATAGTATTCCAGGGCTTTTCTATTTTTAAAGGGAGTTTTTTTAAGCGATCTTATTTCTTTTTCGTTCTACTTCCGTCAAGAATATTTTACGAAGTCTCAAATGTTTGGGGGTTACCTCAACATATTCGTCTTTCTGTATGTATTCCAACGCTTCTTCCAAAGAGAATTTAATGGCAGGTACGATCTTGGCCTTATCATCCGCTCCGGCAGACCTTACGTTAGACAATTTTTTGGTCTTTGTAATATTGATGACCATATCATCGCCTCTCGAGTTCTCTCCAATAACCTGACCCTCATAAATATCCTCTCCCGGATCCACAAAGAATTTTCCCCGCTCTTGAAGTTTATCTATAGAATAAGGAATGGCCTTTCCTTTTTCCATGGAAACCAAAGAACCGTTCAATCGCTGTGGAATATCGCCTTTCATAGGTTGGTATTCCAGGAAACGGTGCGCCATGATGGCTTCTCCTGCCGTGGCCGTCAACAACTGGTTTCTAAGACCGATGATTCCTCGTGAGGGAATTTGAAATTCGCACAACATACGGTCTCCTTTAGATTCCATACTGGTCATTTCCCCTTTTCTTATGGAGACCATTTCCACCGCCTTGCCCGATACTTCTTCCGGCAAATCAATAGTCAAGTGTTCAACAGGTTCGCATTTAACACCATCGATCTCTTTAATAATGACCTGTGGCTGACCGATCTGTAATTCATATCCTTCACGTCTCATGGTTTCGATCAATACGGAAAGATGCAGTACCCCACGTCCAAAAACCAAAAATTTATCGGCGCTATCCGTTTCTTCAACACGCAACGCCAGATTTTTTTCCAATTCACGCTCCAAACGTTCCTTAATATGCCTTGAAGTCACGAACTTACCGTCCTGTCCAAAAAACGGACTGTCATTTATAGTAAACAGCATGCTCATGGTAGGCTCATCTATAGCTATGGTCTTTAATCCTTCGGGATTTTCTAAATCGGCAACGGTATCCCCAATTTCAAAACCTTCTACCCCTACCAATGCACAAATATCGCCTGTGGTCACTTCCTGTACTTTTTTGCGGCCCAGGCCTTCAAAAGTGAACAATTCCTTTATTTTGGATTTCACTATTTTTCCATCCCGTTTCACCAGAGAAATCGGTTGCCCCTCCTTTAATGTCCCGCGTTGTAATCTTCCAATGGCTATTCTTCCCGTAAAAGAGGAATAATCCAAAGAAGTGATCAACATTTGGGTATTCCCTTCGGTGGGTTCAAAGGTCGGTATATGTTCAATGACCATATCCAAAAGCGGTTCAATGGAATCCGTTTGTTTTTTCCAATCCTCGCTCATCCAATTTTGTTTGGCGGAACCGTACACGGTCGGGAAATCCAACTGCCATTCTTCCGCACCCAGTTCGAACATCAAGTCAAAGACTTTCTCATGAACCTCTTCGGGAGTACAGTTTTCCTTATCTACCTTATTGATTACCACACAAGGTTTCAATCCCAGATCAATAGCTTTTTGCAATACAAAACGCGTTTGCGGCATTGGCCCCTCAAAAGCGTCTACCAGTAATAGCACGCCGTCGGCCATGTTCAGGACACGTTCCACTTCTCCACCAAAGTCGGCGTGGCCCGGAGTATCGATAATATTGATCTTCGTTCCCTTATAAACGACCGAAACATTCTTTGAGGTAATCGTAATGCCACGCTCCCGTTCCAAATCATTGTTATCCAAAATAAGTTCCCCTGTATTTTCGTTTTCACGAAAGAGACTGCAATGGTACATGATCTTATCCACCAGGGTAGTTTTACCATGGTCTACGTGGGCAATGATCGCAATATTTTTTGTTGTGGACATAAAGCCTAATTTTAAGCCTGCAAAGATACTGCTATTTTTTCCGCTACAATATAAAGTTATGTTATTTTTATCTTGCTGATTATGAGAACGTTCCGTCCTACATTTATTTTCCCTTTCCCCCATCGATCACCCAACCGACACTTATACTGACCGTGGGTGCAAAACCTTCATCTTTAAAAAAACTATCAAAATAATAACCGACACCAAATTCCAAATTGAAATTAAATCCTTTCGGATACGTCCTTTGGAGACCATAGACCGGACCGGCAAAACCAAAATAACCATCTCCGGAGGTTAAATTCCCAATAATGACTTCCTCTAAAAAAAATGTTCCGGAAGCGGCAAGATAATTGCCTGTATTACCGGCAGTTCTTTTGTTCTTTTTTAATCGTCTCTTAAGATTATAATAATACCTGTATTGACCATTTAAGGACGGAATAAATGCATATCCCGTACTGTTTAAGGCAAATTGCAGACTCCCATTAAAATCCAACGCTTGATTTTCACCGATTCCTATTTCATATTCCAATCCCGGGTTTATAAAATTGATCTTGAATTGATAATCTTCTACATTTTTTCCGGATTGTGCCCGTAAGGACAGTGTTGAAAAGGTCAAAAAGGAAAGAAGGATTGTTTTTTTCATAGAACTAGTTTGATCTTTGAATTGGGTTTTCAATCATCAAACATCAGACCAAAATGGAGGCTCATTGAAATTTAGGTTTTCTTGATTTGCGTTTGGTCGCCACCCAACCAAAGTTCATCGTAAAAAGCGGCCCATACCCGGAAGGAACCCCGTCACCACGATAATAACCCGCACCCAATTCCATAGTAAAATTAAAGCCTTTGGGGTATGTGCGCTGAATTCCATAAGCCAACCCGTAAAAACCGATATTAAAATCATCAGGACCTTCTATATTGGTATCTAATCTAAGTTGTGAAAAGAAAATTGCCTGTGCCGCCGCAATGTAATTTCCGGAATTCCCGGATACATTTTTTCCGTTATTGATACGCCTATTGAAATTATGATAATACCTGTACCGATTATTCCAGGCAAGACCAAGAGCATAACCCTCCTGATATGAGGCCAGGCCTATACCCAAACTACTGGAAGCACTTTGATTTCTAAATATTCCCAGTTCATAAGTGAAACCGGGTGCGAACAAATCAAATTTGAATTGGTGGCGTTCCAAATTGACCAACCCATTACCTTTTTCGGTTATGTGTTGGGCATTTATATTTGAAATCAGGGTCAATAAAAGAAATCCGGAAAAAAATAGTCTTTTGATCATCATTATTCGTTTTTTGATTCTTTAAAACTAAAATGATCAAATTGATCCGATATCGGGTTTAAGTAAAATTTAGGAAATAAGCATATTACTTTCCCACGCACCATCGTTTTTCCCCAATGATCCAACCCAGGGTCAGGGTAAAGGTAGGGTATATCCCTCCAGAGAAATTACCCAAATAATAACCGGCTCCCAACTCCGTATTAATACTAAGGCCTGCGGATATGCTCCGCTGCCATCCGTATACCGGACCTATTGCACCAAAAGGGGATGTCTCAACAGTATTCTTGATCGGGCTTTGTGTAAAAAGGGTGGTAGCCAACGCAATGTAGTTTCCTGAATTCCCATACGCCATCTTATTCTTTCTAAACCTGCGCTCCAGATTGTGATAATACCTGTATTGTGCGGTAAACGCCGAGAATAAATCGATTTGGGAGAACGGATCAAGTGCATTTGGATCAAGGCCATATTGTAGTCCCGCTTTAAAATTCAAGGTACTGTTTTCCCCAACGCCCATCTCATATTCCAATCCCGGGAATAAAAGGTTTATTTTAAATTGATGCTTTTCAACGTTCTTGCCAAATTGTGCACTGGTACGTGTACTACCGATCAACAGTACCAAAAAGATAGTTCCTTGTAGTATTTTCATTTTAAGATCTGGGTTATCTTATTGATATCTTGCAAAAAAGGATAGTAGGTCAGAAATCCTATCTTTACAAAAAATAAAATCAATATGCAGTTAGGTCGTATTCCGCAGATAAAACATACAGATTCCGATAACTTTTTTTTATTGTGTGGTCCCTGTGCCATTGAAGGAGAAGAAATGGCTTTGCGGATAGCGGAACATATAATCACTATTACCGATAGGCTAAAAATCCCGTATGTATTTAAAGGAAGTTTTAAAAAAGCCAATCGTAGCCGTATGGATTCCTTTACGGGCATTGGAGACGAAAAAGCATTGAAAATCTTACGCAAGGTTTCCGAAACATTTAAGGTACCCACCATTACGGATATACATACGGAACAGGATGCGGTTATGGCCGCAGAGTATGTTGATGTTCTCCAGATTCCAGCTTTTTTGGTGCGCCAAACTGATCTGGTCGTTGCCGCAGCGCGAACGGGAAAGACCGTTAATCTTAAAAAGGGACAGTTCATGTCCCCGGAAAGCATGAAACATGCCGTTACCAAAGTAACCGAAACGGGAAACGAACAGGCCATTGTAACGGATCGCGGCACCATGTTCGGTTATCAGGACATGGTAGTGGATTTTAGAGGGATACCTACCATGAAACAATACGCTCCCGTGGTCTTGGATGTTACGCACTCTTTACAGCAACCCAACCAATCTTCCGGGGTAACCGGTGGTCGTCCGGCTCTCATAGAGACCATGGCCCGGGCCGGAATTGCAACCGGGGTAGACGGTCTTTTTATAGAGACCCATTTTGATCCCGCCAATGCCAAAAGTGACGGTGCCAATATGTTGGATCTAAATTTATTGGAAAAATTGTTGAATAATTTGGTCACTTTACGGAAAACGGTCAATACATTGCAATAATATAGTTACCCAAAAGTTATTTGAAAAAGACCAAACCATCGACCATGCAGCGAAGCTATTTTCTTATTTTCCTTACTTTTCTAACGTTTTCAAAAATACAGGCCCAACAACCCGATAACTTTGGGAAGATTACTTCCTTTGAAAAGAAGATGACTTCCTACGAAAAAGATTCAAGTGCCAATGCCGTGGTCCTATATGAACGAGGAGACAATTACTTTAAGGTAGTGGATAGGCGAATCCGATTAATTAAAGAGTATCATGGGAAAATCAAGATTTTCAATGAAAAGGCCTTTGACCTTGGTACTATTCAAATACCATTGTACCACAACAAATCCGCTTCGGAAAAACTTACAAAAATCAAAGCGGTAACACATAATGATGATAGGCAACACACTGTACTGCCCAGTGAAATATTTACCGCAGACCTTTCTGAAAAATGGAGGGAAAAGAAATTCACATTTCCAAAACTACAATCGGGCAGCATTATAGAATATGCCTATACGATCGAAACCCCTTTTGATTTTAATCTAACGGGCTGGGATTTTCAAAAGAAAATTCCAGTAGTATACAGTGAGTTCAACGCAAAAATACCGGGCAATTGGGTATACAACCGGTCATTGACCGGACCATTTGAATTAGACATCAACGATGCTGATGTCTCAAAAGATTGCTTTCATGTAGATGGTATCGCAAACAGTGCGGACTGTGAAGTCTTGAAATATGTAATGAAGGATGTTCCAGCTTTTAAAGCAGAAGAAGATTTTATGCTGGCCCCTTCAAATTATATAGCCAGTATTAATTTTGAACTCTCCGAATATCATGGCTTTAATGGAAATAATAGAAAGTTCACCAAATCATGGAAGGATGTAGATCGTGAATTTAGAAGTGATAAGGATATTGGGCGACAATTGACCAAAAAAGGTTTTTTTGAAAAAAATGTTCCCGAAGAACTGCTTACGGATGGAGATGCATTGACCCGGGCCAAGAACATTTTTAATTTTGTTCAGGAATATTATACCTGGAACGGGAAGTTTAGAATTTATGACAAGGCCCGTGTGAAAGAGGCTTTTGAACAAAAAACAGGCAGTGTTTCAGAAATAAACATGTCTTTGATCAATCTTTTGAATGCTGCGGGCATCAAAACAAACCTCATGTTATTATCAACTCGAAAAAGAGGGCTTCCTACCAAGGTTCATCCCGTAATGAGCAATTTCAACTACTGTATCGCAAAAGTCGAAATTGATGGCAAAGACTATTTATTGGATGCTACGGATAAATATATGAGCTTTGGAATGCTCCCCTTCAGGGCCCTTAACCATTATGGCCGTGTAATGGATTTTAAGAAAGAGAGTTATTGGTACGATATAAAGCCAGAGGGCCTGAACAAACGTATGATAAGGACCCAACTAAAATTTGATATTGAAAAAGAAAAGGCCATAGGTATATTCGATGTTACGAACTCGGGGTATAATGCAATGGCTTTACATAAAGTTCTTGCACAACACAACGAGGATGATTATTTAGAGCGTATTGAAGAGGATATTGAGGGTGATATTACCATAACGTCATACCAGCTCCAAAAAAATCTTAGTTCCGATAAAAAAATCTCGGAACGCTTTAAGTTTGAATTGGACAATATCCTAAATGGGGATATCGTCTATTTTAATCCGTTCATTATTCGTTTTTTTGAAAAGAATCCTTTTTTATTGGAAAATCGTACTTATCCTGTTGATTTTGGATATCCAAGAAGTTTCCAATATTCAATAAATATTACCATTCCAGAAGGTTACAATCTTCACGAACTACCCAAAAACCAGGCCGTTATGCTTGGGGAAAAAGAAGTGGAATTAAAATTCCATCATCAAAAAAATCAGAGCCAAGTAGCTATTTCTTTTAAGTTGGATTTGAACAATACTTATATCGACCCTGAAAATTATCAAGGGTTGAAGGACGTTTTCAAGCATATCATAGACGTTCAGAACAATTCCCTTATCGTCTTTAAAAAGATATGATCGCCTTGCTTATTATTCGTATTTTGAACCCCTTTAAAATCGTTTTGCCATGAAACCTAATGCCGTATTTCTCCTATTTTTTGTTGGGATTACCTCTTTTTCTTGTATGGAAACATCAAGGGATATTCCAAAAAAAACACGACCCAATATTGTCTTTATCATGGCAGACGATCATGCATACCAAGCCATTGGTGCCTATGATGACAAACTTATCAAAACACCGAATATTGACAGAATAGCCAATGAAGGCCTGCGTTTTGTCAATGCCAGTGTCACCAATTCTATCTGCGCTCCTTCACGGGCGGTTATCCTAACGGGAAAACACAGTCACCTAAATGGTAAAATAGACAATAGGATGCCGTTCGATACTACAAACGTTACTTTTCCGCAGTTGCTTCAACAATCGGGCTATCAGACCGCAATGTTCGGAAAACTTCATTTTGGAAACAATCCCAAAGGTTTTGATGAGTTTAAGATACTGCCCGGACAAGGCGATTATTACAATCCGAAATTCATTACATCTAAAGGCGATACCACGGTTACAGGCTATGTAACGGACATCATTACGGATTTTACTTTGGATTGGCTGGAAAAAAGAAGGGATACCGCCAAACCGTTCTTATTGATGTACCTTCATAAAGCGCCCCACAGGCCATGGATACCGGCAGAAAGGCATTATAAGGAATTTACCAAAAAGACCTTTCCGGTTCCCGAAACGCTATTCGATAATTACAACACCCGGGGCAATGCCGCTAAAACTGCGGAAATGGGCATCTTAAAAGATATGCAATTTAGATATGACAATAAAGTCACCAAGGACATTGCTACCGAATTGGAGCTTGAGGACAGATACAATCTGTCCCCCCTACACAAAATGAACCAGGCACAAAGAGCGTCGTGGGATTCTGTATACAGGCCTATTAGCGAATCATTTAAGGAAGCTTATCCAAAAATGAACGATTCCTCCCTTACCGTATGGAAATATCAGCGGTACATGCAGGATTATCTGGCTACAATTGCCGCCGTTGATGAAAATGTAGGGCGTCTACTGGATTATCTAGATCAAAATCGACTCAACGAAAATACTGTGGTAGTCTATACCTCCGACCAGGGGTTTTATCTGGGGGAACATGGTTGGTTCGATAAAAGGTTCGCCTATGAGGAGTCCTTTAAAACGCCCCTGCTTATTCGTTGGCCCAATATTATAAAGCCGGGCATTACCGAAGATGAAATGGTACAAAATCTGGATTTTGCACAAACCTTTTTGGAGATTGCGGGAATAACGCCCCCGCAGGACATGCAAGGGGAAAGTTTAATGCCCTTATTGACCGGGGGTAAACGTGAGTGGATCCGTAATGGCGTATATTATCACTATTATGAATACCCATCGGAACATGCCGTAAAACGCCATTATGCCATGGCCACAAAAGATTTTAAGTTGATCCATTTTTATTTTGATGTAGATGAATGGGAATTGTACGATAGGAAAAAAGACCCCAATGAACTGAACAATGTATATGATGACCCAGACTATGCCGAAATAAGGTCACAGCTTAAAAAAGAACTTCGGGAACTAAGGGAAAAATACAAGGATTCGGACGAACTAAGCCAAAGCTATATTCAGATATACCGAGAAAACGGGTGGATCAAATAATGGAAAGATAAAGACTAATAGTCTATCTATCATTTCCAAAACCCACTATCCACAACTGAAAAAGCTTCTTGAAGAACGGCTATAAGGACGGTATCATCAATCCCTTCAAGCGTAGTATAACGAAGTGATTTCATAACTTTTCGTTTTTCCGTTACAAGATGCTCCAAGTGTTTGGTCAAATGGGCCGCATTCCAAAACCCCACATCCACGTATTTCTTTTTAGGAGGTACATTAAGGTAACAAAACGGTTTACCGCTAATATAGTAGAACGGAATGCGGTATTTAAATTTGAGTTCAACCTGCGGTATCGTATGTTCAATAACGGATTGTAGGTGTAATAAGATATTTCTAAATGGTTCAGGTTGGTTTAGGATGTAATCTTCTGCTGGGTTCATACATATAAATTTACTGTTTCTTTACGAAATCCGTTCATTTTCACTACTTTCAAAACCTACATATAAAAAATCATCATCATGAAAAAAACACTGTTGTGCTTAACTTTTTTCATTATAAGTTCAATTCATGTCCGTGCCCAATCCCATTCTCATTGCGGTACGCAACCGTTTACCTATCCGGATATTGAAGGGTATACGACCTTAAAGACCGATCTGCACATCCATACTGTTTTTTCAGATGGAAATGTCTGGCCTACCATTCGTGTTCAAGAAGCTTTACGGGAAAATCTGGATGCCATATCGCTTACCGAACATCTGGAATATCAACCACATTTAGCGGATATTCCGCATCCCGATCGTAACCGTGCTTATGAATTGGCTTTCGCCGAAGCCAAGGAACATGATTTACTAGTAATTCCCGGGTCTGAAATTACACGTTCAGCTCCTGTTGGCCATAGTAATGCGGTCTTTATTACCGATGCCAATCCGTTATTGGCCGAAAAACCTGAAACACCATTTAGGGAGGCAAAAAAACAAAACGCCTTTGTCTTTTGGAACCATCCGGCATGGTATGCCCAAAACCCCAACGGAAATCCCATTTTGAGCGATTTTCAAAAAGAACGCATCAAAAATGGTGAACTACATGGTATTGAAGTTATCAATACCGTTGATTACTCGGAAGAATCATTTGCCCTGGCCCTGGAAAACGATCTGACCATTATGGGTACGAGTGATATTCACGGACTGATCGATTGGGATTATACGGAAAAGGGCAATCACCGGCCCATCACTTTGGTCTTTGCCAAAGAAAAAAACATCGAAAGCCTTAAGGAAGCACTTTTTGCGGGAAGAACGGTAGCCGTTTACAACTCCCTCTTGGTAGGAAAAACAGAATATCTAACTCCCTTGCTCAAAGCTTGTATAGAGGTAAGTTCGGCCAAATACCTGGCCAAGACCCAAATATTGGAAGTTGAACTGGAAAATGTCTCCAGCAGCGACCTCTTGCTCGAGAACAGTATGGAATACAGTTTTTATAACAGCTCCCCGGTTTTTGAAATTCCTGCAGGGAAAACGTATACCCTACAGATCAAAACCTTGAGAAAATTACCCGAACTATCCCTTAAATTAAAGGCTTTAGGGGCTTATACCGCACCAAAAGAACATCCTATTGTAATATGGGATATTAATACCAATAAAAACAAACAATAGGAGATTTAAGGGATGTCGGAATTATTCCCTGCCATCCACGTAATCCTGCAAATAGGAAAACCGTGCCGTGAGTTTCCCGTTTCGGGTCATTCTGGCCCGTTCCAAAATTCCGTCGGCATCCCCATTAAAAAAGGCGGGAATCACATATTTTGAAAAGGCTTCCCCAAAGCCGTTACTGGCATCCCTGGGCAGTTCCGCCGGTAAATTGTCCACGGCCATGACCGCTATGGCTTTCTCATTTTTAAAATCGGTTTCGGATTCACGCTGCGGATCATAACCGTAAATGGGTTCCGCAATGGTCGATGGTCGTATGGTCGTAGCCACCGGTCCATCAATATCACAGCTGATATCCGCCACCACCTTTATTTTAAAATCAGGATGTTTTGCATCTTTACGTGTATAGAGGTATGGGGCACCATCACCATAAAAATGTCCGGCAATATAGAAATCGGTCACTGTTGCAAAGCGGAAAAAATCGGACTTGTATGCACTGGGATCGGTAAAAAAGCCCCCCTCACTTCCAGGAAGGCCATCTTTTCGTTTGTTGTATTCCAAAACATCTATTTGACAATATACGGGCTCATTAAACGTATTCTTTACATATTGGGCAACGTTCACTTCTTTTAAACCCATGGCCTCCAACATTTCCTTTGCACCGTTACCTACACGGCCCTTTCCGGTAAGTAAGACCTTAATATTCGGCAATGTAATTTTTTTAAGGGCATCGATCAAAGCTTGTCGATCTTTCAGATGTTCCGCTTTTGGCAATTGAAAACTATCGTATTTTAATCCATATGCACGTATTCCGTTATAGGCCCCAACAATGCCGGCATAACGACCAAAGGCCACTAGGCGTATGCCCTTGGAATCGGTAATGGCCTCATGATCGTAGAGTTCGATGTTCTTTTTTAAAATGGCCCGGAGCAAATCTCGATTGTACGGTTGTTTTTTAATCGTATGGGAGAAGAAAAAATATTTTTTATTGGGAATCAATGCATCAACAGGTACTTCTTTCACGCCTAGGAGTACATCACAATCTTCCATAGAACCAGACAGTCCCATATACATCTTTTCATACTCATTATCCGAAAATACACGAATGAAGGATGGCTCAATGATAATTTGGGCTTTTTTATGGCGGGCCATAATATCTTGACAAAGTGTTGGAGAGAGTACGACCCTTCTATCCGGCGGGTCTTTGCGTTCTTTGATAATTCCGAACTTCATAAATGTTTGGTATAAATTTTGCCTTAAATGTAATTGGATCTGCATTGGTTCACAAACTTTTGTTAGCTTTGCTCCTTGCGTTAGGGATAGAGGCAAGTACCGTGTACAGCCGATAGCCCGATGCTCCGAAACCTTGGTGACGGAGCAAACGCCCACAAAAATAAAATTGTTCTTTGATAAAAAAATGAGATTTGGATTATAGGCCCTTCGACTACGCTCAGGGCATAATTCGATTACACGAATCAAAGATTCGTTATCTCATTATGGGGCCGACTGGTTTTGACAGCGAGACCAATGGCAATGTAAGCATGCCGAGCGCTGGGGTACAGCTCGTTAATATCATACTTCACACTTTTAATTGGCGATAACAATTACGCTCTTGCCGCATAATCTGAATTATAGTAGGATTTGCCTCGTCTCCGCAAGGCGGAGAAGCGAGATGTTCCTGGATAGCCCTTGTTGATGGCGATCCATTTAGGAGCACCAGAAAAGTCAACATAAGGATGTTGTTCGCTTTGGCGGCATCTCTAAAACCTTAAGAAGCTAAGTGTAGAATAGGCGGTCTTTGGTCGGTTCTGCATCTAAAACCAAACAAGGACTAAGCATGTAGAAAGCACTGACATTGCTTGTTTGGACGAGGGTTCGACTCCCTCCGGCTCCACTTTTAGAATGTCAAATTTGACTAAAATCCTGTAAATTGTTGATTTACAGGATTTTTTATTTTACTAAACACCAAATAATATCATTTGTAACTATACTAAAAGGGACCTATTCGGTGTCACTATTAAATATTTATTAACTGACACCGAATAAGCCTTAATAAAATCTATTTCAATTAGTTACAAAAAAAAAATAAATATATATATGTATATTTATTGAGTATTTTTTGTTCTAAATTATGCAAAATTCTTATCACATCCTGTTTTATATAAAAAAAGGTAAGGCAGATCAAAAAGGAAATGCTAATATTTATCTTAGAATTACTGTAGATGGTCAACGATCAGAGATGAGCATTAATCGCAAAGTTCCTGTTGAAAAATGGAACGCCAGGGCTGGTCGGGTAAAAGGTGTTAGCCAGTTGGCTCAGGAAATTAATTCTTATATATCTACCCTTACTGTTAAGCTAAATAGAATTCATCAAAACTTGGTAGAGAAGAACATTCCAATATCTGCTGGAATGGTCAAAAGTATTTTTTTAAATGATGGTAAACAGACCAAAATGCTTTTAGAGATTTTTGATGACCACAATGTTCGAATGGAAAAACTTATTGGTAAGGAGTTCGCTTTAGGAACCTACAAGCGTTACCACACTACACGGAACCATGTTGGTGAATACGTAAAACTAGAATATCTTAAAGATGATATACCGGTTAGTGATGTTAATTTAAAATTCATCAAAGGCTTTGAGTACTTCCTAAAAGTGACAAAGGCCTGTAACCACAACTCGGCCTTAAAGTATGTGAACAACTTTAAAAAAATTGTTCGTATTGCGGTAGCTAATGATTGGATTAGCAAAGACCCTTTTTACAACTACAAGGTGCAATTTAAAACTGTAGAACGGGAGTTTCTTTCTAAAGAGGAGCTACAACGTCTTATTGACAAAGAAATTCAAGGAGAACGCTTGGGCATTGTTAGGGATATGTTTGTACTCTGTTGTTATACAGGCTTAGCCTATGTGGACGTACAAACTTTATCCCGAGAAGAAATCTACCAAAACGAAGAAGGTGGCTACTATATTAAATCTAAACGGTCTAAGACCGATTCAGGTTTTACCATTCCGCTTTTACCTACTGCTGTTAAGATAATTGAAAAATATAAAGATCACCCCAAAGTGATTAACAAGAACTGCGTGATTCCTGTTTTGAGCAATCAAAAATCCAACGCTTATCTTAAAGAAATTGCGGGTCGCTGCGATATTAAAAAGAACCTTACCACCCATCTGGCCCGGCACACCTTTGCGACTACTGTTACACTCTCTAATGGTGTGCCAATTGAGACAGTAGGTAAGATGTTAGGGCATAAAAATCTACGGACTACGCAACACTATGCCCAAATCATCAACAAAAAAGTAAGTGAGGATATGGCTGTTTTAAAGGAAAAGTTGAAAAACACAAAATTGAATAAATGAAACTCTTTTTACCACCTTACTCTTTTTCACAACTTCTTCAATTTTTAAAAGAAATGGGAAGTTTTCTTCTTGAATGTTGTATTTTGATTTAGTATTAACTGGGTATGAAATAATTCTAGATTTAATGGGGCAACACGTCATAAAGGTTCCTGATTTTTTAAGCACTAAATTAAAGGGTTCAAAGCATAATAAACTTGTAGAAGATGTATTAACAAGCTATTCTGACTGGATTTCCAGAAATGATACAATTTTTTTTAGAGAGTATACTGATCATGGGATTAATCATTTAGAAGGTATCCTTGAAACAGCATGTCTTCTCCTTACTGAGGAATCAAAACCTTTCTTTTCCGATTCTGACGCTTGCATATTGATTATATCAACAATATTACACGATGTCGCCTTACATCTTCAAGAAAGTCAGTTTATCGCACTTGTCAACAATGCTAAATATCCTGGAATTAATTCTGATTTGGATAACGACACTTGGACTCAATTGTGGATTAAATTTTCTGCAGAAGCAAGTAGATTTAGCCAGTCACAGCTTCAATTACTATTTGGGGTTAAAGAACCTATCCCTATACCCGACCTTAATGATTTCCAAACATGGACACCTTTACAATATCAATTAATAGGTGAATTCTTGCGCAGACATCACCCACGTATGGCTCACGATTTTGCATTATTTGGTTTTCCAGCTAAAGAAAATAATAAAGATATTTTTATAAAGATAGAGAATGAAGAGTATCATAAGCTCATTGATTTGGCCGGTTTAGTAGCAAGAAGTCATGGAACCTCATTACGTAATCTTTTTGATTATTTGAACAAAAAATTTTCCCATATAAGAATTCAAGAAGGTACACATTCAGTTTACGTTATGGTTATTCTTAGAATTGCTGATTACTTACAATTACAATCCGACAGAGCACCTAAGGGACAGTTTATAGTTAAGAACTTGAGAAGTCCACTCAGTAGGAGAGAATGGAAAATCCATTCAGCAATAGAAAACATAATATATGATAATCACATTGACCCTGAAAGCGTTGAAGTCATTGTTGATTCTAAGAAGTTGGATATAGAATTATATCTCCGCATACAATCCTTATTTGATTCAATTCAAAAAGAGTTAGACCATTCTTGGGCTGTGCTAGGAGAAATCTATGGTCGTTTTAAGGAACATAAACTTGGAATTACAATTAGAAGAATTCGTTCAAACATAGATGATAAAACTTTTTTTGGCAGAAAAGCAGGATTTGTAACTGAAAAAGCAACTTTTACTGCTGCTGATGCTGAACTTTTAAAGCTTTTTATAAAACCCCTTTATGGGGATAAACCAGAAATAGCTGTGAGGGAATTGATTCAAAATTCAATAGATGCGGTAAGAGAGCGCTTAATATTTGATCCAAATAAAATTGAATTATCCCAATCACCTTCAATAATAGTTGCAATAACCAAGTATAAAGACAAATGGAAGCTTAAAGTAGAAGATAAAGGAATGGGGATGACTTTATACACCATAATTGAGTATTTTTTGAATGCAGGGGCATCGTACAGACTTTCAAATGTTTGGAAAGAAGACTTTGTTGATAAATCTGGTAAAACCAAAGTACTCAGATCAGGTAGGTTTGGAGTTGGCGCATTAGCCGCCTTCATGCTCGCAGAAGATCCAACGGAAGTTGAAATGAAAGTAACTACAAGGCATATTACTAGTCAACCTGAAGGGGCTTTCGAGTTTACTACAAAATTGTCAGAAAAGCCAATTCAAATAAAACATACAACCAAAAAAGAGCCAGGAACAATAATCGAAATCACTACTGAAAATCCTCCCGCCTTTATGAGAGAATCAAATAAAAAAGATACCAATTCCAAATGGGATTGGTATTGTCTCGACCATCCAATTGTTCAGCGATTCAATCTAAAAGGGAAAAGTATTCCTCAAGAAGTAACTTTACCCTCATCGCTTAAAACAAGTAAGCATGACTATCATTGGATTTTCCCTAACGGATATGACTCAGTAGGTTGGTCATATTCTCAATTCCCTAATATAGTGTGTAACGGAATTGTTGTTATCGAAAGTGATTTACATTACTCCACAAATAAAGGAAATGAAAGTGACAAAAAAATTAAGATGCCAAATCTTTCGATTTTTGATAGAGATGGTAATTTACCTATAACTTTGGACCGATTGAGAGTTGAATATAACGAATTACAATTCTTAAATGATTTAATAATAGATATTGAGAAAAACATATTGGCATATATTTTAATTGCGGCTCCTCGTAAAAAACCAACTTCAAACATCTATCCCAAATTAAAGCCTCACCCCGCATTTCAAGATTCATCAAATCATATCCCATGGGTTCATGTACCAGAAGGCTCAATATTGTATAATATAAACCTTTTTCACATTCTTGGTTGCGACAGTATTCTCGAGATATCTGATTCTTCCTTAATTCCCACAATTATGAACTCAGTAAAAAATGTTGAAGAGGTGGCTTACACAATAGACAACCACTCAATATGGGACGATTTAAAAGCAACACCAAACAATGGCTCTGGTGGGAATAGAATTAATATTTATAGACCCATAATTAATAAGAAAGATATAAATCCAATAATAAAATTAATCGAATCAGCAGGAAACTTTGAAGGTAATAAGTACTTTATCAATGAAGTAGAAAATTTTGTCGAAAATCATTATAAAAGTGCCATTACCGAGTCAAAATTATCTCTAATTGATTTTGTAATAAATGTATTAGTAAAAGAAAAAATTGTAGAAAGACAGCTTTCCGAGAGTTTTTACAATATTCTCAAAAGTTATGGAGTAAGTACTCGACAGCTCAAAACAATTCTTTTTATTGCAGGAACTTCAGATTACAAATCTGAAGTATTTTTATTTATCGAAGAATCCCTTAACTTAAAATTATATGAAAATTATTCAAGTAGTTATTTTTCCGAAGAAAGCAGATTAATAGATAGTATTGAGAACAGAATAAGGAATCTTACTAATTCTAAAAGATTGAGTCAAGAAATGGAATCAGAGTTAAATACAAAATTCAGGTCGAATATTCTAAATTCCAGACTGAACGTAGGCTCAAGATATAGGGTTAATTTTAGAATTTTGGAACAATTGCTTGATGAACTAAAAAAAATCAGCCAACAAACACCAAAAGTAGAAATGGAAAAGTTTGGAAGGTTTATTGAAACCAAAATCGATTGGGATGAAATTAAATCTTTGGACTTTAGTAATTTCTCAATTGAATGTCCAATCTCGGAACTAATTGTAAACAATAGATTTAAAGGAAAAAAAACGGATGACTTGCTTTCAAAAATATGGTTGACATATATAGGCAATAATATTATCCCATATAGTTCGACTAAGAGAAAAAAGTTGATAAACGAGGTGAAAACTAATTTTCAAATTGAAAGACATCTTGCTCATTGGCAAAAGGAATTCAAAAAACGCTAAGTTAGTTTTAAATTGAATATCGATTCATATACAAAAGCAGATATTAATCGCTTACATCACCTAAGTATTTGTTTAAATTTTACTATCACTCTAATTAGTTTGAGATAGTCAACATCTAATTTTATAAATCCAAACAACTTTCCTACTCCCCTTTAATTCCTTCAACTCAATTTGCAATTTTTCATTATCTCCAAGAACATCCAATTATCAATTTAGAGTTAAAAAATACATCGCTCTACTGAAAACATTTTGATTTAAAGTTTAAACATTTGATTACTTACCTTAGAACGTATATTATGTAAGCTTCCCTTAAAACCGAACTGTTTAAAAGTAGAATAATAATCTTAAATTTTAAACAGTATTATGAGGAAGAGCAAATTTTCACCCACGCAGATCGCAAAGATCCTAAAGGAGTTCGACAACGGTAAAAGCGTTGAACAGATCAGCCGTGAGCACGGCGTTAGTTCGGCCAGTTTTTATAAATGGCGTTCGAGGTACGCAGGAATGGATTCCAAGGAGCTCAAACGTCTTAAGGAACTCGAAGAGGAGAACCGCAAGCCCAAGCAGATGTACGCCAACTTGGCGTTGGACCATCAAATGGCCAAGGAGATCATCGAAAAAAAGCTCTAAAGCCTTGCCGTAAGCGTAGTATTACCAAAGAACTTATTCATTACGGTATCAGCAGGGCGTGCCGTGTCCTTAATATGAGCAAGGGTGTCTACTATTATAAACCTTTGCCAAAGGACGATAAAGAGATAGAGGATGCTTTACGGCAAAAAGCCAAAGAGCACTCCGAAGAAGGTTTTTGGAAGGCTTACGACCGTTTGCGCAATGAGGGAAAGCCATGGAACCATGAAAGGGTCCATCGTGTCTATAAGTCCCTTGGATTGCCTTTGAGAAGAAAAGTCAAGAAACGCTTGCCCGCAAGGATTAAGGAGCCCCTAGAGGTGCCCGGCGAACTGAACCATACTTGGAGTATGGACTTTGTAACCGATGTCCTGGAAAACAAGGGACGCTTCAGGTCCTTCAACGTAATCGATGATTTTAATCGGGAAGCACTTCATATAGAGGTCGACTTTTCTTTGACCAGCAACCGTGTTGTCCGGGTACTTGACCATCTTATAAATAAAAAAGGGAAACCGAAGAGGATTAGAATGGACAATGGCCCGGAATTCATTGCCCATATAACGAATGATTGGAGCCAGATGCACGAGATAGAATTCAAATACATCCAGCCCGGCAAACCGACCCAAAATGCTTTTGTGGAAAGGTTTAATGGAACCTATCGAAGAGGTGTTCTTAACAAGTATATATTCGAGGACATCCACCAAGTAAGGGAACGGACACAAATCTGGATGAATGATTATAACCATCACGGGCCTCACGATGCCTTAGGTAAAATACCGCCCGTAAAATACGCGGAACTTAATTCTTTTGGGGCTAGCCCCAAAAGAATTAAAAACAATAACTTTAATCAAGTTTTAGAAAATTAAGCAGTTCTAATTAGGGGAAGCTTACAATTACTAATTTAACCCATTGTGCATTTTAAACAATGCTGATTTTAATGTTGTTTATATTTCTATCAAAGACGAACCTGTTAACGAACTGAACCATTGTCAAAGCAGTGATTTTGGACAGCACCCTTGTCTTGAACCCTTCAAATGTCTTTGCGTAGTTCCTCCGAATCATAAACTGGTCGCATAGCTGCGAGAACAGTGTCTCTATCCGTTTTCTGCACTTTCTA
>NZ_JBLFEQ010000018.1:0-3500 GCF_047345125.1 Maribacter spongiae
GCCCCTGTGCTCCGGGGTCTCCCTTTTCTCCTTTCTGTCCGGGTTCCCCTTGTGGTCCTTCTTTACCTTGCGGCCCCTCGTTGCCCTGTGGCCCCTGTGTTCCGGGGTCTCCCTTTTCTCCTTTCTGTCCGGGTTCCCCTTGTGGTCCTTCTTTACCTTGCGGTCCCTCGTTGCCCTGTGGCCCCTGTGCTCCGGGGTCTCCCTTTTCGCCTTTCTGTCCCGGTTCCCCCTTCTGTCCGGGTATTCCCTGCGGTCCTTCTTTACCTTGCGGCCCCTCGTTGCCCTGTGGCCCCTGTGTTCCGGGGTCCCCCTTTTCTCCCTTCTGTCCGGGTTCCCCCTTCTGTCCGGGTTCCCCTTGTGGTCCTTCTTTACCTTGCGGTCCCTCGTTGCCCTGTGGCCCCTGTGCTCCGGGGTCTCCCTTTTCTCCTTTCTGTCCCGGTTCCCCCTTCTGTCCGGGTTCCCCTTGTGGTCCTTCTTTACCTTGCGGTCCCTCGTTGCCCTGTGGCCCCTGTGCTCCGGGGTCTCCCTTTTCGCCTTTCTGTCCAGGTATTCCCTTCTGTCCGGGTTCCCCTTGTGGTCCTTCTTTACCTTGCGGTCCCTGTGTTCCGGAATCACCCTTTTCACCCTGTATCCCCTGCGGTCCGGTTAAATCGGAAGAGGTAAATGAAGTACCATCTGAATAGTTAATGGTAAACGTACCATCATTATTGTCCTTAAATGAAAAAGTACCGCCATTCTGCGAAGTAGTACAGAGATTATTCCACAGTGTTCCATTAAAATAATGAATGCAGCCTGTATCCGTATTATACACCAAGGCTCCGTTTAATGGAACGATGGCTTGCATTTGGGCGGTGGTAACCCGTGTAAGCACAAATGCCTTATCCGTACTCTCCAACTCCACAATGGAAGCTGGGTTTATAACATTTGGGTTTTGACCTATTTTTACTTGACCGCTTGCATAATGGACAGCGACCAAAAATAGTAGCAGTGTAATTCTTTTTAAATTCATATTCCGAGCGATTTGGAGTCACTTTTAAGCACATAAAACTACCTTGAAAATAGTCGTGTGTTGGAATTTTGTTGTGTAAGTAAGGGAAATTGTTGTGAATGGGAGCTTAAGTTAAGAATACCGAAAATTCTTGCATTTTATCGAGAAAAAAATGATAAAATCATTGGTGTTTTATGGAAAATTCGTGCTGATTAAAGGAAGGAATACTAAAATAATACAGCGTTAAAAAACAAAATAAGAAGCCTATTTTTATTTGGCCAAATACAAAAATCCTTGATAATTTAAATCGAGATCGGCCGCATAAATAATATAAAAATAAACCCCCACGGGTAAACCGTCCTCACGGGTGATCACAAAATTATCTACATTGGAAATACCTGTAAATTCATCGGTATAATTGGATTTTTCAAAAACTTTGAGCCCATATCGGTCATAAATTTGGACTAAGTTATTGGGCGATTCCAACAGTTCCGGAATGAAAAAGGAATCGTTGATACCATCTCCATTTGGAGATACAAAATAATTTTCCAAACTCAATAAGCCCGTATCCAGGGGTTCAAGCGGTATTTTGGATACACCAAGCGTTATAATTTCATAATTGTCCGGTATAATAGCTTCGGAAGTCACAAAACCCTGTTCCAGGGTTCCTAAGTTGGCACCTGCCCCTAAATTGACCCATTGGTTCTCGGTCTTGCTCCATCCTACCGGGACTATTCTGGTGGCATCATCCGTAAGTGCTGCCATATCACTTCTTTCATTCCAGTTAAGACTTATGGTAGCGGGGACGTTTCCTTCTAAACGCCAAAATTCCAAACCGCTCACAAATTCCAGATCACGGTCCAATTGATCCGTATTAAAACTTTCCGGAATGGAAACCGGACTGTTGGGATTTTCAAGGAAATAAGCACATTGTGCAAACAGATTGATGTTTTGGGAGTTTATGATCAATGGCCGTAATTGTTCCGAATCCCCGATCGGGAAAATAAAGTTCTGTTGATTGGTAAGTGCCGTATGACCGTTTATTTTGGTGAAATCCCCTTCCCCTGTATAAAATCCATTTTCCAGAAAGTTATAATAAATATGGGATAGGTTGCGAGCGGTGATTATATCACCCAGTATAAAATTGGTATTGTTGGCGTTACCCATACCCAGTTCCAATACAAGTCCATTATCCACGGCAATTTCGGTATCAAAAAATAAGGGGACAACGGTTCCGGAAACGACCAATTGTTGCGGACCATAAAATCCTGTCAACCCTTTGTTTTCATCAAAAGGGGATTCATTGATAAAATGGGTATGGAAACCTAAATTTCCATTTTCATGAATACGGATGTTGCCCTTATTGTATAGGGCGGTTTGGGCGGTAAGGCCCACTGTTGAAAGGATAAAAAGTATGTAGATGTATTTTTTCATTACTTTTTAATCTTTTCAACCAACATTTTTTTGATTTCTTCCATTTGTGCCTGAAGCGATTCCATTTGTTGGGACAAGGATTCATTTTTGGATTTCAACGCCTTTATTTTCTTTTCCTGTTCAATGGTATGTAAAAAGAGTTCCTCTATTTTTTCAAGGTTGATTTCTGTAGATCTATTAACTAGGATACCACCTTGTTCTTTAACCTGATTTGCTGAAGGTACGTCTGGCAAATGCTTATTCTTTCTTATAAATTTCTCTATTTCCCTCAGACTAAGCATTTGATAATCTGGGTTGAGTTCACTTTTACCATTAAAATAAAGCTGAAATACATAATCGGGAGTAATAGTTCCAGATGCAAGAATATTGCCATTGACATGTAATCTTTCAGTAGGATTTATTCCAATTCCGACATTTTGAGAGGCATCTATTCTTATCGCTTCAACGCCTCCCGTAGAAAAGCCTAACTGATCAGCAGCGATTCTATACATACCCATATCGGTATCACCGTTCGTATAAAACCCATATCCCGGATTACCTGCACTTCCTTCGGTTGAGGCAAAACCATTTCTGGCTCTTATTTGACCATCAACATCTAATTTATCCTGAGGTGCACCAGGTAGATTTCCTATTCCTATATTTCCACTTCCCGAGAAATTTAATTCATTACCAGCTAGATTAACCGTCCTGTCAGCATTTAAGGTTAAATCTGAATTGGATAGGTTCATATCTCCTATATTAGAGGCAATTTGTGTATCGACATAGGTCTTTACGGCCTGTTCTGTGGGGAAATCGGTATCTGAGTTATCGGCGAGTGTACCGTCGGTGGACTTGTTGGCGGTGTCCTCCTTGCCCGCCAGTGCGGTGGTGTTTGCGGCCGTGGCCGTGGCGTTGGCCGTTGTGGCGTTGACCAATGGGGTATCGTCGTAGCGTGCCCCGCCGTCGGTTCCCGCCGTGATGGAGTTCGGCGTGTCCGCACTGACTATGGTAGGTGCCGTTACGCCCGAGATCTGGTTGTCGACATAGGTCTTTACGGCCTGTTCTGTGGGGAAATCGGTATCTGAGTTATCGGCCAGTG
>NZ_JBLFEQ010000018.1:3600-25013 GCF_047345125.1 Maribacter spongiae
TTACGCCCGAGATCTGGTTGTCGACATAGGTCTTTACGGCCTGTTCTGTGGGGAAATCGGTATCTGAGTTATCGGCCAGTGTACCGTCGGTGGACTTGTTGGCGGTGTCCTCCTTGCCCGCCAATGCGGTGGTGTTTGCGGCCGTGGCCGTGGCGTTGGCCGTTGTGGCGTTGACCAATGGGGTATCGTCGTAGCGTGCCCCGCCGTCGGTTCCCGCCATGATGGAGTTCGGCGTGTCCGCACTGACTATGGTAGGTGTTCCAGGCGTAGCCCAAATAACGTCTCCAATTCCATTTGTCGTCAGAACCTGACCATCTGCTCCTTCTTGAATTTTTTCTGGTGTAATGTTATTATCAGCTATGTCTAAAGTTCCGATGGTACCATCAAAAATTTGAGTTGTGGTTATTCCTCCGGTTACAATTTGTAATTGATTTGTTGCACTACCATTACCCTCGATCGTAACTCCGTCGGCTTGAACAGTCCCTCCGGTTCCCGTGGGCAAATTGGCCCAAATAACCGCTCCTGCAGTTGTACTTAAAAACTGACCATCGGTTCCGGGTTCTATTTTAAAGGGGTCCGCATTGGTTCCAACACCTGTAATGGTTGTTCCGTCAGCTTCTTCGGTTGAACCAACACTGGCCAAAGCAATATCTATTCCCGTTAAATGGGCTTCTACATCTGCCGTGGTCGAGGTATAATTTACAGGGGCAAGCACCACCGGTACTTCAGCGGCATTTTGATTGTCCGTATCCACGGTTCCCGGGGGCAGGTCAACGAATCCGCCGTTCGTCAATGAGATTCTGGTTCCCGCCGGATTGATGCTTAACTGCTGTTCATCGGTATCCACGGTTCCCGGGGGCAGGTCAACGAATCCGCCGTTCGTCAATGAGATTCTGGTTCCCGCCGGATTGATGCTTAACTGCTGTTCATCGGTATCCACGGTTCCCGGGGGCAGGTCAACGAATCCGCCATCCGTCAATGAGATTCTGGTTCCCGCCGGATTTATGCTTAACTGCTGTTCGTCGGTATTATCTAAATAGGGATTTAAATTCACATTATTTCCTCCGGTAATGGCCAAAATATTACTGATTAGACTCAATGTTTGATTATCTGTCCCCGTACCACTTAATGCTGTAAGATTTACGGTTTGTGAACCACCATTTTGCAATGTTAGGGTAATGGTATTGTTCGCAGGGTTAAAAGAGAAATCGGTAATGGTCTGGTTATCGGTATTGTCCAAAAAGGGATTCAGATCTATAGGGGCACCGCCATTCTGCAAAGTTAGCAGGTTGCCGGCCTCTAATGTTAATTCTTGATCGTCCGTACCTGCATTATTCAATCCACTTAAATCTACTTCTTGACCAACTGCGGTTTCAGAGCGGGTCAAACTGAGGATATTGGTGGCCGGATCAAAAGTTAGGTCCGTAAGTTCGTTTCTGTCATCCGTATCCAAATCATCAATAATATGATCGGTAATATCTGCGGTATTGTCATTAATGGTTGCTTGTACGGTCGCTGCCAGAACCAAAGGATCCAAAGTGGTTCCAGTACCCGTAATTGTAGTTTGATCGGCTTCCGCACCCATAAGATTTGAGCCATTTTCCCATTGTACCACACCATTTTCGTCCGTGGTCAATACTTGGTTTGGCGATGTATTCCCTATATCGGTCGGTGTTATACTTCCGTCCTCAATTTCAGAAGTACCCACTGAATTGTCCCTAAGCTCATCGGAGCTAACGGAATCCCTGCCTAATTTGTCCTCACCAATGGAATTGGCCTGTATATCATCGCCATTTATGGTGCCATCTACAATATTTTCGGTACGTATGCTATTGGGCGTTACCTCTAAATTATAGCCTTCGGCCGTTTCGGTAATGCTAATAGTACTTACCGGACTTTCGATCGCATCATTGGTCAATGTAAAACTGGTAGCATCACATAAATTTATCCATTGTGTGCCATCGTAATAATGGATACAGGAAGTATCCGTATTAAAGACAAGACCACCACGTTGTGGTATTATCGCTTCCATATCCGCTGTATTTACTCGGGTAATGACAAGGACATGTGTATTGCTTTCCAGTTCCAATACAGAGGAAGGGTCAATATTTTGAGGGTTGTCACCAATTTTTATTTGTCCGGAAAGAACGGTAATACTTGCTATGGATAGAAGAATGAAAGTGACTATTGTTTTCATACCTTAGTGTTTAACGTATTTAAAATTGGGGGAAAGACAAAAATAGGATTATCTCCTTATTTACCTAGTTTTAACTATCAAAATAACAATGCTTTAAGCCAAAATGATGCTAATCATCGGTGAACGGAAAATGATGGTTATAGGACACGGAAAATCATACTTTAATTTGAAAAGAATATCTTGGATCAAGAAATTAACAAAAGTTTATTGGCGGTGGTTTTTTTAAGACCATTACATATGTTTTCTTTATAAACTGATAAGCACCGGACATTATATATTGAATTGGAATAATTATGATTAAAAAAATACTTTATATAGTTATTGTACTACTGGGATTTCAAGCGTTTGCACAGGAGGACGGCCGTAGATTGTTACTGGGGAAAGTCTTGTACAGAAATGTAAGCGTGGCCAATGAGAACGTAATCAATGCGACATCGGAAAGTGCCACGATTACCAATGATGATGGACAATTTGCCATAAAGGTCAAGGAAGGGGACGAACTAGTCTTTACCGCAGTAAATTACCAACTAAAAATAGTTAAGATAACCCCGGAGATTTTGACGAACAACAGATTGGTGGTGGAAGTAAATGAAAAAGTTACGGCATTGGAAGAGGTTATTGTTACCCCGGAAGATCAGGAGCGTTTTTTAAAATTGAAAAATGAGGAGTTCAAGGAATTTGAATACGAGATCGATAGAAGTACCCAGGTTCAAAATATTGCACTTTCGCAAGCGGAAAGAGGGATGACGGACGGTATTAATTTCGTCAATATTTTTAAGGCCATTTTTAAATCCAAAAAAGAGAAGGGAGAAGAAGTCCCCAAATTTTTATTAAGCGATGTACTCCGGCAAGTATATGACGATTATTTTTTTGTAATGGACTTGAAGATCCCACAGGATAGAATTGATGCGTTTTTATTGTACTGCGATGCCCAAATGCCCGCACAGTCCCTACTTAAAAGGGAAAACGAGTTTCAGCTTATAGAAACCTTGGTCAATAACAGCAAATCTTTTCTCGAAACATTGAATGAGGAATAAGTTCCTTATATTTTTTTTGGGCGGTTCGGTTTTGATAAGTGCCCAGTCCGGTCCAAAAAAGGATTTGGAAGGAAAGGTGTCCAGTAAAAGCGGGGACGTTGCTGCCACCCATGTATTGAATACAACTACACAAAGGGCTACGATTACCGATATCAACGGCTTTTTTTCCATACCGGTACATCTTAATGACACCTTGGTGTTTTCTGCGGTACAGTTCAAAAAAAAACAAATTGTCGTTACCCGATCTATTTTTGAAAGTAAAAGCCTATCCGTACCATTGGAAGATGTATTGACACAATTGGATGAAGTGGTGGTTACCCCTTATAATTTGTCCGGTGATATTTTCAAGGATTTGGAAACATTGCGGATAAAACCTATAGTCACTGCTTCTACTTTAGGTTTGCCAAACGCTTATGTTCGGGTACTCACCAAACCGGAACGTGAACTTTTTGAAGCCACTTCCGGAGGAGGTTTTTTGCCACTTAACCCTATCCTTAACGGAATTTCCGGAAGAACAAAGATGCTTAAAAAACGAGTGGCCAGGGATAGATTATATGGTAGGACGGAACGCGTACGGGAATTCTATGTAGATTCCCTTTACAGCACGGAACTTAAGATTCCAAATACGAAAATTGATGATTTTTTTTACTTCTGTGAAGTGGATCCTACCTTTCAAACCGTAGTGGATACCCACGACCTATTTAAAATATGGGAATACCTAAAGACCAAAAGTCTGCTTTACCGAAAGCATAATAATTTGGAGTAACCTATATTTGGCACATCGTTTGTTTAGTTTGGATAAAGATCGAGGATGAAAATTTTGAAAAAAGGACTGCTTCTATTATTGTTGCCCTTATTGGCCTTCACCGTGGTGCATAAATTCTATATAAGTGTTACCCATGTGGGCTATTCCAATAAGGATAAGGCCATACAGATTACGACCCGGGTTTTTCTGGACGATATGAATGCGGTTTTGGAGGAACGTTATGACATACGGTCCAATTTGGGAACAGGGTCGGAGTCGGAATCAGATCAAACGTATCTCAAAAAATATGTACGGACAAAACTTGTCGTAGAAATCAATGGGCAACAGGTAGCGTATAACTTCCTTGGTAAGGAATATGATATGGATATGGTCGTTTGTTATTTGGAGATTCCAGAAATCGACCTTTCCGATCTAAAAAGTATTTCCGTTGAAAATGAAATCCTTACGGATTTGTACGATGAGCAGCAAAACGTGGTTCATTTTAAAATAGATGGCAAGAAAAAGAGTCACGTTCTTATCAAATCCAATACTAAAGGAATGTTAAATTTGTAACATAGAGTAATAAATTCTTTAAAAAACTTTATTTTTCCGGGATTAAAAATTCATTAAAAACATGAGAAAAATTCAGTATGCTTTTGCTACGGTTTTATTTTTGTTCGGTGCAATGTTGGTGGCACAGGAAGAAGGAACAAAAAAGGAACCGGGCCATTACAACCAGAGTAAGTTTAAACAGTTATATGAAGAGTTTGCTACTCCAAACACGTACCGTTCCGCATCCGGAGCACCGGGTCCCGATTATTATCAACAACAGGCGGATTATGTGATGGACATCCGATTGGATGATAAAAATGCTAAGATATATGGCGAGGAAACCATTACTTATACCAATAATTCCCCGGATGATCTGGAGTATTTATGGGTGCAGTTGGATCAAAACGTTCGGGCCAAGGATTCCAAAGCGCCCTTAAGAAATGGTGGTGGTGTTCCTTTGGCAGATCAGCCAGCGGCTTTTGCGGGAAAATATTTGACAACACCTTTTGATGGCGGTTTCAATATTGATTATGTAAAAGATGCTTCGGGAAGATCATTGCCCTATACCATCAATTTTACGATGATGCGTGTAGATATCCCTAAACCGCTAAAAAGTGGGGAGAAAATCTCATTTTCGATCAAATGGAATTATAATGTTCCCGATCACACCGTAAACAGGGCAAGATCAGGGTTTGAATATTTTCCCAAAGATGGTAACAGGGCCTATGTAATTGCACAGTTCTTTCCAAGAATGGCCGTTTATAGCGATATAGAAGGATGGCAGAACCATCAGTTCTGGGGAAATGGCGAGTTTGCACTTCCATTTGGGGACTATGAAGTAAATATTACCGTGCCTGCAGACCATGTATTGGATGGTACGGGAGTTCTTCAAAATAGAAAAGAAGTTTTTAGCAAGGAAATGATCAAACGTTACGAACAGGCTAAGAAATCCTATGACAAGCCTGTTTTAATTGTAACGCAGGAAGAAGCCGAAGCGGCGGAAAAAGGGTTTTCCGAGAAAACAAAGACCTGGAAATTAAAGGCCAAGAATGTCCGTGATTTTGGTTTTGCCACTTCCCGTAAATTTATTTGGGACATGCAGGCCGTTAAGTTGGGCAGCGGGGATGTTATGGCAGTCTCCATGTATCCCAAGGAAGGTAATCCGTTGTGGGAAGAATATTCCACTAAAGCGGTTGCGCACACCCTAAAATCATATTCTTCGCATACATTTGATTATCCCTATCCAAAAGCGATATCGGTCCATGCAAAGAATCAGGGAATGGAATATCCAATGATTTGTTGGAACTATGGGCGGCCCAATGAAAATGGGAGCTATTCTGATCAGGTGAAATATGGAATGATCAGTGTAATTGTACATGAGGTAGGACATAACTTCTTCCCAATGATCGTGAATTCCGATGAACGTCAATGGGGTTGGATGGATGAAGGCTTGGATACCTTTATGCAATATATAGCGGAACAGGAATTCGGGGAAGCTTACCCGGAAGCTATTGCGCCAAACAAAGCTTACCCTTCAAGAAGGGGAGCTCCTGCAAAAATAGTTCCATATATGAGCGGTGATCAAACAACCATTGCACCTATCATGTCCAATCCGGAAAATGTATATCAACTGGGTCCAAACGCCTATGGAAAACCGGCAACGGCTTTAAACATACTTCGTGAGACCGTTATGGGAAGGGAACTTTTTGACCATGCGTTTAAAACATACTCCCAACGATGGAAATTTAAACACCCGACCCCGGAAGATTTCTTTAGAACAATGGAAGATGCTTCCGCAGTTGATTTGGATTGGTATTGGAGAGGATGGTTCTATACTACGGACTATGTGGATATTGGAGTAAAAGGAATCAAGAAGTATTATGTAAGTGATAAACCGAACAAAGAAATGCGAGCTTATATGGCTGCCCGTAATTTGACCGAGGCAGACCTGCGCCCCCTGGTTTATTTAGCGGAAGAGGGCGGCGAAGATGCCGACCCCAATCTGAAGGGAAAAAGCCCTTCCGAAAATTCAAGGACTTTGAAGGAATTTATGATGGATAATATGACAGCGGCGGAAAGAGCGGCGGTCAAAGAACCCAAATATTTCTATGAAGTGACCTATGACAAACCGGGAGGCCTGCCCATGCCTTTGATCGTAGAATATACATATGCGGATGGTACCGTGAAAAATATTACGTATCCTGCCGAAATATGGAGAAAGAACGATGATGAAGTAAAAATAGTACTGGCTTCCACCAGTGAGCTTACAGGTATTACGGTAGATCCTAAATTGGAAACGGCGGACATTGATACCACCAATAATTCCTGGCCTAAAGAAGAGCAGCAGAACAACTTTGATAAGTTTAAGGAAAATATTAAGGGGAAATAATGAACGGATAGTTTTTTTAGGCCTGTCAGGTGTTAAAACCTGACAGGCCTTTTTGTTTATATGATTATATTTGTGCTATGATTTCAACTTATTTCTTATTTATTAGCGGAGCCGAAATTTTCTTTATCATGTTCATTGTGGTGATGGTTTTTGGGGCGGATAAGATTCCGGGCATAGCCAAAGGACTGGGCAAGGGCATGCGGCAATTGAGGGATGCTACCGAGGACATCAAACAGGAAATACACAGGAGCGCGGATAAGCAGGGAATAGATACTAGTGTGGTGAAAGATATTCAAAAGGACATTGATGGTATCAAAAACAGTTTGGATTCCGGGATTTCAAAGGATATTAAAAAAGAAATAGGGGAAGTAGGTAAGCATATTGGAGACGTTACCGGAACCATAAAGAGAAAGTAGGCCTATGTGGGACCGCATACTGCAATGGGACCGGGAAACTTTTATTTATCTAAACAGCCTTGGTATGGAGCATTATGACCATATTTGGTCTACCATAACAAAAATTCCCACTTGGATTCCTTTGTTTATTCTTTTCGGTTTTCTTTTCTTTAGAAAATACCCTAAACGTGAAGCCATATTTATGGTTTTGACCGTTTTGATCATGGTTTTTTTTGTTGTGACCCTTACCGATCTGACCAAAGAAGCGGTTGCCCGGTTAAGGCCCAATAACGATCCGGAAATAAATAAAGTCATACGTATTTTAAGAAACCCCTCGGGATATAGTTTTTTTTCAGGGCATGCGTCTACATCATTTTCTATAACCACATTGGTTTTTTTATTCTTGCGGAGGCACTTTAGATGGACTTGGATATTTTATATTTGGCCGTTACTCTTCGCATGGAGTAGAATTTATGTAGGAGTTCACTTTCCAACAGATCTGATCGTAGGAACGCTTATAGGTATCTTTTCGGCATGGATTTTTTATTGTCTACACCTAATGCTCATCGTACCCTACTTAAGGTCAAACCGTCCCGTATAGGCAATAATACGGTTTCCAATTGTGGGTGTTCTTTTAAATCTTTATTATACTTCAACAATACCGCAGTGGACTTGTCTTTTGGGTTAAGGGGTTCAACTACCTTACCTGACCAAAGTACGTTGTCCGACAGAATAACACTTCCGGATCTTGTTTTGGGCAGGATAGCTTCCAAATAGTTGGGGTATTCCTTTTTTTCCGCATCGATAAAAACCAGGTCGAAGGTTTCCTGCATTTTTGGAATAATGTCCAATGCGTTGCCAATATGCTGCCGTATTTGATTTCCATACCCACTTTTATCAAAATATTTACGCTGTATATCACGCAATTCCACATTAACGTCTATGGTATGTAAAGTGCCATTGTTCCGTAGCCCTTCGGCCAGACAAATTGCAGAATAGCCCGTATAGGTGCCTATTTCCAAGATGGATTTTGGGTTGATTATTTTTGACAATAAACTCAGTACCCGGCCTTGATAGTGCCCGGTGAGCATTCGTGGTTGAACAATCTTTAAATGTGTTTCTCGGGTAAGTTGCCGTAATAATTTGGATTCCTCCTGTGAATTGTCCGCAATATAATTTTCGAGCAAGGCAGATAGAAAATGCATGGTTTCCTTTTTGCAAAAATAAACTTTTGAACAAGACCTCTTGGGTTTTCAAAACCGAAGGTGTCCAAAACATTATGATATCGTATTTTTGGATAAAAATCGATTATGCAGTTCCAAAATACATTGGCATTTGCCCAAAAATTGGATCAAGAAGATACCCTGGGGAAATACCGCGAAGAATTTATCTTTCCTAAAGTAAAGGATAAGGAAGTTATTTATTTTACGGGAAATTCATTGGGGTTGCAACCCAAACTGGCAAAGAGCTATATAGAGGGTGTTATGGAAGATTGGGCCGAGTTGGCCGTTGAAGGACATTTTCATGGCGAGAGACCCTGGTGGGATTATCATGAGCGTTTGGCCGCCCCTTTGGCAAAGGTAGTTGGGGCCAGAAAAGAGGAAGTATCCGTGATGAATACCCTCACGGTAAATCTTCATTTACTTATGGTGTCGTTCTACAGGCCCTCAAAAAAGAGATTTAAGATCTTGTGTGAGGAAAAAGCATTCCCCAGTGACCAATACATGTTGCAAAGCCAGGTTCGTTTTCACGGTTTGGACCCCAAAGATGTTATTGTGGAGGTGAAAAAGAGAGCGGGAGAGCATTTTTGGCGTACGAACGATGTGCTGTCCAAAATTGACGAAATAGGAGGGGAACTTGCCTTGGTTTTGATGGGGGGGGTGAATTATTACAACGGCCAGGTGCTGGATATGGAAACCATTACAAAGGCCGGGAAACAAGTAGGGGCACACGTGGGTTGGGATTTGGCACATGCCGTAGGAAATGTAGCGCTACAGCTCCACGATTGGAATGTGGATTTTGCCGCCTGGTGCAGTTATAAATATATGAATAGCGGACCTGGGAACGCTTCGGGAATATTTGTCAACAAAAAACATTTGAACAAAAAGAATATCCCCAGGTTTGAAGGGTGGTGGGGGACTAAAAAGGAAACCCGTTTTTTAATGAAACCTGAGTTTGAGCCTATGGAAAATGCAGATGCCTGGCAACTGAGCAATCCACCCGTTCTTGCCCTGGCACCTTATTTGGCTTCATTGCGATTGTTTGAGGAAGCGGGCATGCCCGCGCTTATCGAGAAGCGGGATAAAATAACGGCGTATCTGGAATTTATTCTTATGGAAATAAACAAAGAGACCGAGGATACCTTTGAGGTTATCACACCCAAGGATAGAGGGTGCCAGCTTTCGGTTCTTTTACATGGGCATGGTAAGCGATTATTCAATTACCTTATAGCGAATGGCGTAATAACGGATTGGAGAGAACCAAATGTAATTCGTTTGGCACCCGCTCCTTTTTATTGTTCATATATGGATATGTATCGGTTTGGACAAATTCTTAAAAAGGGCATACGTTCAAAAACCGTTTAAACCCGTCAGGAAACGTATTTTTGATTCGATCAAATAAATCGCCCGGTACGTGTCCTGCGTTTTTTGGGGGAATCTTATTCCGTTTTTACTTCTACCCCCGTAAAATAAAGTTGAAAATTACTTTCGGGCATCTTATGCATGATAGCAATATTTAGACCCTTCAGGTCTTTGTAATCTTCCCAACTCGTAATCATTGAAGGTTCTGGTTGATTTCCTCTTCTAAAAACCCATTCCTTGATAATGTGATCGTCCTCAAAATAAAAATCATAGGCATCTCCTGGAGTGTAACCACCCTCATTATTATATACGATAGTGAGTTTTTGCATGTTTGTTTTGCTCATAGGGGCCTCAATATCCCTTTGATGTTCGTATGTAAAACCATTACGGTCCCAAACCAATTGATACGGGCCTAAGAGCCAAAACTTGTCATTAATGAAACCTCTATCCGTTTTTGCAATAATACTGTCCATTGCACTTCGGTTGTAACTTATGGTATCTTTGCGCGTTGTAAAAACAACATCATTGGATTTTGGTTTCCATGCCCATGAACGCTCAAAATGTGTGGAGTCCCTATCTACGTTAAAAGTGAATTTTATTTCGGAAACGTTTTTCCAATGTTGATACCCGTGGGCATTAGCTACTTTTTCTAAAACACTGAGTTCTTTTTCTACCTTTGTTGGCGTTTGTTTTTTTTCGGTCTTACAACCAATGCCCAAGATAAGGCAAGAAATTACTATTAAAACATAATATTTCATGTGCTTGTTTTTATTGTTTTTCAAGATCAAACATCATTTTTGATATGCCTTTCGGACGGTTTTGAATGATAAAAATAACCATTACCTATAAATGAATGGCCTATTTTGATCCCATACAGTTTTATTTTTCTTTGGATTTTGATGTAAAGATATTAAATACCGAAACTTTCGCCTATTTTTATTCCCTCCTTAAAACAAGCTATAAGTGACCTTCCTCAAGAAATTGTGTCTTATCATTATAGGGAACCAGTTTAAAAAACAATTGGACCGTGATGACCCCTATAAGGATTTTTCGGATGAAGACCTTGTGGAAAAAATAGTAGGGGATAAGGATCCTATGTTGTTCGGTGTAATCTACGATAGGTATGCTAAAATGGTTTATAATAAGTGTTATGGTTTTGCCAAGTCCCAAAAAGAGGCAGAAGACCTGACACAGGATGTTTTCTTGATGTTGTTCGTTAAATTGGGTTCCTTTAAAGGGAAATCCAAATTTTCTACATGGTTGTATTCATTTACCTATAATTTCTGTGTAAATTATGTGAATAGGGATAAAGGCAGAAGAATTAGCGATCGATCAAATTCTTTGGACGATGATGAAATGGAACTTTCCATGGAAGTGACCGATGAAAGTTTGTTAGCGTTACAGGTGTCCAAATTAAAACGGGCGTTGGAACTAATTCCGCCGGAAGATAAATCCATTCTACTTTTAAAATATCAGGATGGTGTTACTATAAAAGAGTTGGAAACGCTATTGGAATTGGGAACCAGTGCGGTCAAAATGAGGCTAAAGAGAGCAAAGGCCAGAGTAATAGAAATATACAAAACGTTACCTTATGCCGGAGCAGAATAAAAATCCATTTAAAGGAATACAGGGGGATTTAAAGGATGTTCCACCTGAACTTCGTAAAAAGGTCATGTCCGATGTGGCCATGGCTAAGCTTATTATGGAAATGGCGACTCTTTTCACCGGTAATTATTCGGCCTTGATAGCAGATATGCTAAGAACGGGAAAGCCTAAAAGGAAGAAATAAGAAATAAAAATATTTTAGACATTATGGAAACAATAGCGCAATGGAAAAATCTCATATTTGAAACCTTAAGTACTATTTTAAAGGATATAGCTTCTGCCCTTCCAGGCATTTTTGGTGCGTTCGTAGTTCTTATTTTTGGATGGATCACCATTAAGGTCGTGTCCTACGTGCTTAGAAAAATCATGAAAGTGATCAAAGTAGAACACCTTTCTGAAAAAATCAACGAGGCCAGACTTTTTGGAGATTCCGAGGTTAAAATGGATATAGGTAAAATAAGTATCGGTTTTGTCAAAGGAATCCTTTGGTTGGTCTTTATTATTGTGGCTGCGGATGTCATGAACCTAAAGATCATTTCCAATGAAATAGCCAACTTGTTGCGATATTTACCGCTGCTATTGACCGCCCTTATCATTTTTATGATAGGATTGTATTTGGCAAAGACCATAAAAGTTGCCGTTACAGCACTTTTTGAGTCGATGGATTTGAGCGGGGGTAAATTATTGGGTAATGTGCTTTTTTATTTAATTGTGATTTTTGTGGGCATAACCGCACTTAACCATGCAGAGATAAATACCGCTATCATCACAAATAATTTTACCATTATCTTGGGAGCGTTCCTTTTGGCCTTTGCACTGGCATTGGGTTTGGGTTCCAGGGAAGTGGTCGGGGATTTGTTACGTACATTTTACTCCAGAAAGATTTATGAAGTGGGAGACAAGATCAAAGTGAAAAATATTGAAGGTACTGTTGAGGCGATCGACAATATTTCAATGGTCATCAAGACAAAATCCGGAAAAATGGTCGTACCCATAAAAAAAGTAGTGGAAAACACGGTCGAGATAGATACTTAAATGGACCGTTTTTCATTCATGATCAGATGATAAAGTAACTGTATTCGTTTCCCGATTATTTCCTTAATTTTGGATTCGAAAAATTATTAAGACATATGAGTGCTAAAAAAGGAAAGATACAGGAAGCTATAGATGAAAAAATGTTGGAGGAACGCAAGGTGTTTCTTTGGGGAATGGTAGACGATGATTCCGCCAAACATGTAATCGATAGGTTATTGTATTTGGACATGCAGAACAATAAGGAAATTCAACTGTATATTAATAGTCCGGGAGGTTACGTCACCTCTGGATTTGCCATGTACGATACCATAAAAGCATTAAAAAGCCCTGTTTCGACCATTTGTACGGGATTGGCGGCCTCTATGGGATCTATTTTGTTATCCGTTGGAAAAAAGGGGAAACGCTTTATACAGCCCCATGCCCAGGTCATGATTCACCAACCCAGTGGTGGGGCCAGGGGCCAGGCTTCCAATATAGAGATACAGGCCAAGGAAATTATAAAGACCAAAGAATTGAGCGCCCATATTTTAGCAGATAATTGTGGACAAAAATTTGAAAAAGTCCTCAAAGATTTTGATCGGGATTATTGGATGAATGCAGAAGAGTCTATCGAGTACGGCATTGTGGACGGTATCATGGAGTAAACATTGGTATACCTCCCTCTTTATAAATAGAAAAGCCCTCTACAATTATATGTAGAGGGCTTTTCCATACTAATAAAGAAAAGTTTATTTAGCCGCCAATATCCCTTTTTTAATTTGTACGATAGGAAATTCGGTACGTCTGTTTAGTTCTAATTCTTCAGGGCTACAATCCTTTTTACTCGTACAACGATTTATGGGCATTCTTTTTCCAAAACCTTTGTATGACACGATTCTGTCCTCGGAAACACCGTTGGCAATGAGATATTCATAAGTGGATTTTGCCCTTCTTTCGGACAAGTTGTCATTATAGGCGTCACTACCTATGGGATCTGTATGTGCTTCCAGTTTTATGATCATATCCGGATAAGTCTGGTTCATGACTTTTATCACTTTGTCGAGTTCCATTGCCGCATCTGGCCGAATATCACTTTTATTAAAGTCAAAATAGATTTTATTGAGGTCGGCCAATAGTTTAAGATCCAGAACAGGTTCCAGCACGATATCCTGCCGTACCATTTTTTGGACATTTGGTGTTCCAGAAGTGGTAAAAAACACATTTTTGTGTGGATGTGTCCTTCTTACCGCTTCGATCATATAGGTCGTTTTTCTATTTACCGGAAATCTGTAGTACCCTTTTTCATTCGTAAATACTTGGGCTACAAGTGTATTTGTTCGCTGATCGAACAGTTTTAACTGAACGCTATCCAAAGGTTGCTCGTTTACGCCGTCAATTACATAGCCTTCTACATCCAAAGCAGGGGTAAACTTGAATTTATAAATATCGTCAGAACCCATTCCTCCCTCACGGTTGGAACTGATATAACCCTCGATTCCATTTGAATGGCCATAATACCCAAAGTCATCTTTGGAACTGTTTATGGGAGTGCCTAAATTGATGATATCCACAATTTTGCCCGATGCATCCGAAATGGTCGAGAAAACGTCCAATTGACCAAAACCGACGTGACCATCGGAACTAAAGAAAAGTTTTCCTTCCTCATTTACGAACGGAAACATTTCATTGCCTTCAGTATTTATTACAGGTCCTGCATTTGTAGGGACACCTACACCGCCGCGGTCATGGATCTCGGAATAATAAATATCCGTTCCACCATAACCTCCAGGTCTATCGGAAGTATAATAAATTCTTTTCCTATTGGAACTTACAGAGGGGTGACCAGTGGAATAATAATCACTATTTACCCGTAAACTTCTATTTTCTGTCCATTCCCCATCAATTTTTTTCGCACTGTATATTTTTAAGTTTATTTCTTTAAAGGCACCATACGCCTCTTTTTTATTGAAGAAATTGTTTCTGGTGAAATAAATGATGGTGTCGTTTTTATAATCCGTTGAAAACACAAGGGAGCTTTCGTGAAATTTAGTATTGACGTTTCCTTCCAGTCTTTTGGGTTGCGACATCTCATCCCCTTCACGTACTACAAAAAGATCCAGCCAGGGCTCCTCGTTCCAGCCATAGGTTGCGCCGGTTACGGCATCCCTTCTGGAAGATGAAAAATAAAGGTTGCCATCCCTGGAGAACGTTCCAAAATCGCTTTCCTTTGAATTAAAGGTAACCGGGGCTACCTCATATCGTTGTCTACTATTAAAGACGACGGAAGCCAAATTTCCATCTTTAAGAAAACGTTTTACCCTAGAATCGTTTTTATTGAATTTTTTATATTTCCTTAACCATTTTTCAGATTCTTTGTGTTCGCCATTGCTATATAGTGCCATGGCATATTTAAAATAATAGTCCGTAGGTAATGTGGCATTATCGATTACCGCCTTAAAATGGGGGAGCGACTTTTTATAGTCCCTGATCAATAAATAGCATTCAGCAAGTTGTTGATGGGCATATTCCGGATTTAACCCTCCCTTTATCATTTTTTCATATTCCGGAATGGCCTTGGCATAAGAAAATTTACTGAAATAATAATCTCCCTTTTTTTGGGCGCCATATTGGGCACTGGAAAGTTGGCAGAGTAATAAGAAGCTTGCCAGCAATAGTATTTTATTAGCTTTCTTCATCTTCTTGGGCTTTAATTTTTTAGAAATATCGTGGTGATTTTACAGGACCTTTATCCTTTTTGCGTAGCTCATAGATCAATATGATTTCATGGGTTCCACCGGTATAGGGCCTGATCGTAGATGTAGGCAAATCATAAGCATACCCCACACGAATATCCTTGGATACCTGATAATCCATGATGGCCCCAAAATTGGAAGCATCGTTAAATCTATAGGAGGCCCCTATCCAAAATTTTTCATTGAAAAGAAAATTGGCCGTAATATCATAGGTGGCCGGGGCTCCGTTCGTGAATTTTACAATGGTCGTGGGTTTGAATTTTGTATTTGCCGAAAGGTCAAAGACAAGTCCACCAATAGCATAATAGCTATTTCTTTCCAAGGCCTGGAACTCTCTGTCCTTTATATCTACGTTCAATATCCTTGGAGACGATATACCGGCATACCATCTATTGGAACCTATATAAAAACCAGCACCAAAGTTGGGATCCCATATATTGAAATTAGCATTAAAAAAAGCATCATTGGGATCAGGATTATCCAAATTGTAATTGGTAAAACCGGCATTGAGCCCAAAAGACATTTTAATCTCCTCATTTACGGGAACAGTGTATGAAAAGTTCCCATATATATAATTGGTGTTTTCAAACCCTAACTTATCATTGATGTAAGAAAGCCCAAGCCCCACCCGATCATTTCTTAATGGTGAGTGTACGGAAAATGTATTGGTCCTTGGATTGCCTTCTAGTCCCGCCCATTGATTTCTATGCAATAAGGTTACATTGAGCGTTTCCCTACTCCCCGCATAAGCGGAGTTTACAGAAATTGTATTGTACATATACTGCGTAAACTGGGGTAGCTGTTGAGCCGTTATAACGGTACTGAACAGTACAACTGCAATTAGCAGTATTTTTTTTAAATGATCCATTATTTTGCGGTTAAGTTTTTAAGCAAACCTACCCACGGGGGCAGTAGGTCAATTTCTATCCAAAGCTATTAAGAAGCCTTGCTAATCAGGAATTTAACCGTTTAATTGTTTCAATATTCGTTCTTATGTAAATGCTCCGTTTAACGGTTATTTTTTAAGGATGTATCAATTATTTTGTTTTTAATTAATTGATGGTCAGCAAACTATATGTTTTAAAATAAACTTATGTATTATTCCAAAGTGAGGTTTAAGGAAAATAGAGTACAAAAAAAGCCTGACTGTAAAAGTCAGGCTTTTATATGGCAATTGTAACTTAGTTTACGCCTAGATATATATATCCATTAAAAGGCTCAAGTTTTTTTCCTGTTGCCGTATCCGTAGCTTGGATTATATAATAATATGTACCGGACGGAAGCATTCCAGATGAACCAAAAGCACCGTCAGGAGATTCACCGCCCCAATCGTTTTGGTAATCTTTAATTTCGGCTACTTTATTTCCCCATCTGTTGAAGATCAGCACGTCAAAACTGAACTGGCAGAATTCCACCCCTCTAATTTCAAAATAATCGTTGACACGATCCCCATTTGCGGTAACGGTTCTTGATATTTCGATTTCGTCTCTTCCGCAGGGTACACAGTCCGTATTTACAATTATGGTAAAGTCAACAAAATATTTGCATTCTCCACCTGTTGAGCTGTAGGCAATCTTATATTCACCCGGTTGGTGATTAAGCGGGTCGAATAGGTTTCCGTTCAGGGTAATTTCCCCTTCAAGAATCATAAACTCACCATTGCTATCAAACCCTTCTGGAAGATAATTCAACAGGTTTATGGCTTCTGCCTCTACACAAATATCGATCGTTACCTCTTCCAATTGTGGTTGCAATACAAAGATGATCTGTTCAAAAGAAGCCGTATTTTCACAAGAATCGGTTACCTCCCAAGTGCGAACGATTATAAAGTCATCGGAATCCAAACCATCTTGCCGTTCTTCAGTAAACGTAACATCATAATTTCCACATCCACCGGCAAATGTTAATTCTGGTACTTCTGGAAAAATGTCCCCACAAAGAATTGTAATTTCTTCCTCGTATGGGCTTGCCGTAATAGGCCCCGTAGGAGGTATTGTGATTATTTGGGTATGGCTGATGACATTACCGGCACAATCACTGGAATTCCATGTGCGTGTAATCGTGTATCCCGTTGCACAGTTTGCATCATTGGTCGTTACTTCATCGAAAACAACTTCTATATTGGGTTCACAACTGTCGAGTGCGGTCAGAATAACGGCTTCGGGAACTTCGTTACAAGCTACGGTCGTATTTTGGGGTAGGGCCTCTACAAAAGTAGGGGCAATGGTATCCTCAATAGTGATTACCTGTACGTGTTCTCGGATATTGCCAACACAATCGATAATCGTCCAGGTTCTTGTAATCGTATATTCAGTGGCACAAGCATCATCAAGACCTGTAATCTCTTCATTTAATGTTACATCAATGGCACAAGTACTTGTTGAAGTAATATCGGCAGCCGGAGGAATGGTTTCACAAGCTTCGATCGTTATATCCTCTGGGTAACCTTCATTTCCGTCGTTATCGATAATATTGATATTGGTGGTATTATTGGCAAGGATATTAACCAAAGAAGTTGAGATATTTGAAAGAATTACTTGAAAATTCTCGGTATCCTCTATGATGATGTCATCGATAATTGGGATGACAATGTTTTGGGAATTCGGATTTGTACCACCAAAGGTCAATGTTTGTGTATTTATGGGAACACCCGTATAGTCAAAGGTATCGGTAGCGGATCCCTCCTGTGTATTGAATTCTATCGTAAACTCGTTCTGTACATTGGCATTCAATACAACATTTAAGGAAACCGTTCCGGCATTTTCATTAATATCGATGGAAGCTGTGTCAAATTGAACCCCAAGTGTAGGGTCTATATCGTCATCGATAATGGTCCCGTTGGCCCGGGGCGTATTGATCGCGATAAGGGTGGTACTCAAATCGGAGAGGTCCACTACGAACCCTTCGGTGGGTTCGATAAGGGAGTCGTCTATGATATCCACGGTGATCGGATGGGATTCCCCGTTGTCGCCCGTAAAGGTGAGCGTACCGGAATTGGCGGTATAGTCGCCGGGGGCATTGGCGGAGCCGTTGCCGGTGGCGTAGTCCAGGGTAAAGCCGCCCGCCACGTTTCCGGCAAGTACCACGTTGAAGGTGATGGTGCCCGCATCCTCGTTTACCGTTATGTCGTCGTTCACGAAGGATATTCCCGTACCCGCACCGCCATCGTTGTCCAGAATCGAACCGTTGGCCCGTGGTGTGTTGATGGCTATCAGGGAAGTGGAGAGGTTCGAGAGGTCCACTAGGAACCCTTCGGTGGGTTCGATAAGGGAGTCGTCTATGATATCCACGGTGATCGGATGGGATTCCCCGTTGTCGCCCGTAAAGGTGAGCGTACCGGAATTGGCGGTATAGTCGCCGGGGGCATTGGCGGAGCCGTTGCCGGTGGCGTAGTCCAGGGTAAAGCCGCCCGCCACGTTTCCGGCAAGTACCACGTTGAAGGTGATGGTGCCGGCATCCTCGTCTACCGTTATATTATCGTTGTCAAAGGATATTCCCGTGCCCGCACCGCCGTCGTTGTCCAGAATCGAACCGTTGGCCCGTGGTGTGTTGATGGCTATCAAGTCGGTCGAGAGGTTCGAGAGGTCCACTACGAACCCTTCGGTGGGCTCTATGATGTCGTCGTCTATAATATCCACGGTGACCGGATGGGATTCCCCGTCGTTGCCCGTAAAGGTGAGCGTACCGGAATTGGCGGTATAGTCGCCGGGGGCAGTGGCGGAGCCGTTGCCTGTGGCGTAGTCCAGGGTAAAGTCGCCCGCCACGTTTCCGGCAAGTACCACGTTGAAGGTGATGGTGCCCGCATCCTCGTCTACCGTTATATTATCGTTGTCAAAGGAGATGCCCGTACCCGCACCGCCGTCGTTGTCCAGAATCGAACCGTTGGCTTGCGGGGTGTTGATGGCTATCAAGTCGGTCGAGAGGTTCGAGAGGTCCACTACGAACCCTTCGGTGGGCTCGATAAGGGAGTCGTCTATGATATCCACGGTGATCGGATGGGATTCCCCGTCGTTGCCCGTAAAGGTGAGCGTACCGGAATTGGCGGTATAGTCGCCGGGGGCATTGGCGGAGCCGTTGCCGGTGGCGTAGTCCAGGGTAAAGCCGCCCGGCACGTTTCCGGCAAGTACCACGTTGAAGGTGATGGTGCCGGCATCCTCGTCTACCGTTATATTATCGTTGTCAAAGGATATTCCCGTGCCCGCACCGCCGTCGTTGTCCAGAATCGAACCGTTGGCCCGTGGGGTGTTGATCGCGATAAGGGTGGTACTCAAATCGGAGAGGTCCACTACGAACCCTTCGGTGGGCTCGATAAGGGAGTCGTCTATGATATCCACGGTAATCGGATGGGATTCCCCGTCGTCGCCCGTAAAGTTGAGCGTACCGGAATTGGCGGTATAGTCGCCGGGGGCATTGGCGGAGCCGTTGCCTGTGGCGTAGTCCAGGGTAAAGTCGCCCGCCACGTTTCCGGCAAGTACCACGTTGAAGGTGATGGTGCCCGCATCCTCGTCTACCGTTATGTCGTTATCGTCAAAGGAGATGCCCGTGCCCGCACCGCCGTCGTTGTCCAGAATCGAACCGTTGGCCTGTGGGGTGTTGATGGCTATCAAGTCGGTCGAGAGGCCGGAGAGATCCACTACGAACCCTTCGGTGGGCTCGATAAGGGAGTCGTCTATGATGTCCACGGTGACCGGATGGGATTCCCCGTTGTCGCCCGTAAAGGTGAGCGTACCGGAATTGGCGGTATAGTCGCCGGGGGCATTGGCGGAGCCGTTGCCGGTGGCGTAGTCCAGGGTAAAGCCGCCCGCCACGTTTCCGGCAAGTACCACGTTGAAGGTGATGGTGCCGGCATCCTCGTTTACCGTTATGTCGTCGTTCACGAAGGATATTCCCGTACCCGCACCGCCGTCGTTGTCCAGAATCGAACCGTTGGCCCGGGGCGTATTGATGGCCACCAGCGGATTGGTCGTACCTATAAGGTCTATGTTATATCCTTCGGTGGGCTCTATGATGTCGTCGTCCAATATGGTCACTGTGATCGTCCTTGTCTCCCCGTCGTTCCCGTCGAATGCCAGATTGCCCGTTCGTGCGACGAGGTCGTTCCCGTCTGCCGTACCGAAGGCTGTCTCGAAGGAAAGGTCGAAGGCCTCCTGGAAGCTTCCCGTAAGCGTGACCTCGAAAACGGCGGTCACGCCCGTACCCTCAGTGACCTCTACATCGGTGTTCACGAAGGAGATACCGTTCCCGGACCCAAGGTCGTTGTCCAGAATCGAACCATTGGCCTGTGGTGTGTTGATGGCTATCAAGTCGGTCGAGAGGTTCGAGAGGTCCACTACGAACCCTTCGGTAGGCTCGATAAGGGAGTCGTCTATGATGTCCACGATAATCGGATGGGATTCCCCGTCGTCGCCCGTAAAGTTGAGCGTACCGGAATTGGCGGTATAGTCGCCGGGGGCAGTGGCGGAGCCGTTGCCTGTGGCGTAGTCCAGGGTAAAGCCCCCTGCCACGTTTCCGGCAAGTACCACGTTGAAGGTGATGGTGCCGGCATCCTCGTTTACCGTTATGTCGTCGTTCACGAAGGATATTCCCGTACCCGCACCGCCGTCGTTGTCCAGAATCGAACCGTTGGCTTGCGGGGTGTTGATGGCTATCAAGTCGGTCGAGAGGCCGGAGAGGTCCACTAGGAACCCTTCGGTGGGCTCGATAAGGGAGTCGTCTATGATGTCCACTGTGATCGGATGGGATTCCCCGTCGTTGCCCGTAAAGTTGAGCGTACCGGAATTGGCGGTATAGTCGCCGGGGGCATTGGCGGAGCCGTTGCCTGTGGCGTAGTCCAGGGTAAAGCCGCCCGCCACGTTTCCGGCAAGTACCACGTTGAAGGTGATGGTGCCCGCATCCTCGTTTACCGTTATGTCGTCGTTCACGAAGGATATTCCTGTACCCGCACCGCCGTCGTTGTCCAGAATCGAACCATTGGCTTGCGGGGTGTTGATGGCTATCAGGGAAGTAGAGAGGTTCGAGAGATCCACTACGAACCCTTCGGTGGGCTCGATAAGGGAGTCGTCTATGATGTCCACGGTGACCGGATGGGATTCCCCGTCGTTGCCCGTAAAGGTGAGCGTACCGGAATTGGCGGTATAGTCGCCG